>NZ_BAAALT010000028.1:0-96059 GCF_039528515.1 Luedemannella flava | reverse complement strand
GGCGCGGCGGCGCGGCCACCGGTGGTCCGGGCCTCCGCGGAATCGGCCCTGCCGGCCCCGGAGCAGGTGGTCGTGGAGGCCGAGGCGGCCGCGAACATGCTCGGCGGCGGGGCGCAGCGGATGCGCCGGCCGGGCATCTTCAACGGCGGCGGGGTGACCGGCCTGGGTCGCTCGGCGCCCGGGCAGCCCGAGGGTTGGCTGACGTTCACCGGCATCCCCGCGGCGCGACCGGGCCAGTACGCGGTGACGGTGTACTACCTGACGCCCGACGGGCTGGCCGGCTACGACGTGTGGGCGAGCGTGCGGGTGGACGGGCGGCGGGCGATCCCGCTCGGGGTGTTCCCGCCGGCCCGGCAGGTGCGTTCGAAGATCGTGTGGGTGACGCTGCGTCAGGGTTACAACACGCTGCGGTTCGGCAACCCGTACGGGCCGGCGCCCGTGATCGACCGGATCCTGGTCCGCCCGAACGGGTGATGCAGGCCTCTGACGAGGCGACGGAACGGGAATGTCATAGGGCAGGGCTAGAGTTGCCCGCGGCGGCGTCGGTGCCCGCGCGGGTGTGTTTGATCGCAGGTCAGCGACGTCGGGATCCGTTCCTCGTAACTACGAGTGAGGCCTAGACGTGACCGACCGTCTGATTGTCCGTGGCGCGCGCGAGCACAACCTCCGTGACGTGAACCTCGACCTGCCCCGGGACGCGATGATCGTGTTCACCGGGCTCTCCGGGTCGGGCAAGTCGAGCCTCGCGTTCGACACGATCTTCGCGGAGGGGCAGCGGCGGTACGTCGAGTCGCTGTCGTCGTACGCGCGGCAGTTCCTCGGTCAGATGGACAAACCGGACGTCGACTTCATCGAGGGCCTGTCCCCGGCGGTCTCCATCGACCAGAAGGCGACCTCGCGCAACCCGCGCTCGACGGTCGGCACGATCACCGAGGTCTACGACTACCTGCGCCTGCTGTTCGCCCGCGCCGGCGAGCCGCACTGCCCGGTCTGCGGCGCCGCGATCAGCAAGCAGACCCCGCAGCAGATCGTCGACCGGGTGCTCGCCATGCCCGAGGGCACCCGCTTCCAGGTCCTCGCCCCGGTCGTGCGCGGCCGCAAGGGCGAGTACCTCGACCTGTTCGGCGAACTGCAGACCAAGGGCTTCGCCCGGGCGCGCGTCGACGGCGTGGTGCATCCGCTGGCCGAGCCGCCGAAGCTGAAGAAGCAGGAGAAGCACACCATCGAGGTGGTCGTCGACCGCCTCGCGGTGAAGGAGTCCGCCAAGCAGCGCCTCACCGACTCGGTGGAGACGGCGCTCGGCCTGGCCGGCGGCATCGTGATCCTCGACTTCGTCGACCTGCCGGAGGACGACGAGAACCGCGAGCGCAAGTTCAGCGAGCACCTGGCCTGCCCCAACGAGCACCCGCTCGCGATCGAGGACCTGGAGCCCCGGTCGTTCTCCTTCAACGCGCCCTACGGCGCGTGCCCCGAGTGCACCGGCCTCGGCACGAAGAAGGAGGTCGACCCCGACCTGCTCATCCCCGACGACGAGAAGACCCTGCGCGAGGGCGCGATCCAGCCGTGGGCCGGCGGGCACACGCTCGACTACTTCCTGCGCCTGCTGGAGGCGCTCGGCCAGGCCGAGGGCTTCGACCTGGACACCCCGTGGCGCAAGCTGCCCCAGCGGGCCCAGAAGGAGATCCTGCACGGCAGCGACGACCAGGTCCACGTGCGCTACCGCAACAAGTACGGGCGCGAGCGGTCCTACTACACGGGCTTCGAGGGCGTCGTGCAGTGGATCGAGCGCCGGCACTCCGACACGGAGTCGGACTGGTCGCGCGACAAGTACGAGGGGTACATGCGCGACGTGCCGTGCCCGGCCTGCGCCGGCGCCCGGCTCAAGCCCGAGGTGCTCGCGGTGACCCTGGGCGGCCGGAGCATCGCCGACGTGTGCGCGTTGTCCGTGGGGGAGTGCGCCGACTTCGTCGGGCAGCTGGTCCTCAACGACCGGCAGCGGATGATCGCCGAGCGGGTACTCAAGGAGATCAACGCCCGGCTGCGGTTTCTCGTCGACGTCGGCCTGGACTACCTGTCGCTCGACCGGGCCGCCGGCACGCTGTCGGGCGGCGAGGCGCAGCGCATCCGCCTGGCGACCCAGATCGGCTCCGGCCTGGTCGGCGTCCTGTACGTGCTGGACGAGCCCAGCATCGGCCTGCACCAGCGCGACAACCACCGGCTGATCGAGACCCTGGTACGGCTCAAGAGCCTCGGCAACACCCTGATCGTGGTCGAGCACGACGAGGACACCATCCGCACCGCCGACTGGATCGTGGACATCGGCCCGGGCGCGGGCGAGCACGGCGGCCGCATCGTGCACAGCGGCCCGGTGAACGAGATCTACGACAGCAAGGAGTCGATCACCGGCGCGTACCTGTCGGGCCGTAGGGAGATCCCGGTGCCCGGGGCGCGGCGGATCCAGACGCCGGGGCGCGAGCTGGCCGTCATCGGCGCGCGCGAGCACAACCTGCGCAACCTGACGGTCACGTTCCCGTTGGGCCAGCTCATCGCGGTCACCGGCGTGTCCGGGTCGGGCAAGTCCACGCTGGTCAACGACATCCTGCACGCGGTGCTGGCCAACCAGATCAACGGCGCCCGCATGGTCCCCGGCCGGCACACGCGGGTGACCGGTCTGGAGCACCTCGACAAGGTCGTCGGCGTCGACCAGTCGCCGATCGGGCGCACGCCGCGGTCGAACCCCGCGACGTACACCGGGGTGTTCGACAACATCCGCAAGCTGTTCGCGGAGACGACCGAGGCGAAGGTCCGGGGCTACGGTCCGGGGCGGTTCTCGTTCAACGTCAAGGGCGGCCGGTGCGAGAACTGCGCGGGCGACGGCACGATCAAGATCGAGATGAACTTCCTCCCGGACGTGTACGTTCCGTGCGAGGTCTGCAAGGGCGCCCGCTACAACCGCGAGACTCTTGAGGTGCACTACAAGGGCCGCACCATCGCCGAGGTGCTGGACATGCCGATCGAGGAGGCCTCGACCTTCTTCGAGGCGATCCCGGCGATCCACCGCCACCTCAAGACGCTCGTCGACGTGGGCCTGGGCTATGTCCGCCTCGGCCAGCCCGCGCCGACCCTGTCCGGCGGCGAGGCCCAGCGGGTCAAGCTCGCCAGCGAGCTGCAGAAGCGCTCCACCGGCCGCACGGTGTACGTGCTGGACGAGCCCACCACGGGCCTGCACTTCGAGGACATCCGCAAGCTGCTGCTCGTGCTGGACGGCCTGGTCGACAAGGGCAACACGGTGATCGTGATCGAGCACAACCTGGACGTCATCAAGACCGCCGACTGGATCATCGACATGGGCCCGGAGGGCGGCCACAAGGGCGGCACGGTCGTCGCGGTCGGCACCCCGGAGGAGATCGCCGAGACCCCGGAGAGCTACACCGGCCAGTGGCTGCGGCACGTGCTCAAGCTCGACGGCGCCCCGGCCGGCGCGACCAAGGCGGTGAGCCGGGCGGCCAAGGCCAACGGCGCGCCCGCGAAGAAGGCGGCACCTCGGAGATCCGTCAAAGCTGCGGCAAAGTCCGCTGGGAAGTCCGCATAGCGATCGACCTGCATAGATAGAAAGGTGCCGACGAGCAGGGCCCCTCGATCGCGATAGTGTCTGCACGAGACTCGCCCGGACGGTGAACCGGGTGCCGCGCGCGCCCGTTCCTCATCGTCGTAGCGACGTACGAGGGAGGCTCGGATGAACGATCAGGATGGACGGGGCGCCGCCGGCGCGAGTCGGCGGGCGGTGCTCGCCGGAAGTGGGGTCGTCTGCGCCGCGCTGCTGCTCGGCGCGTGCGGCGGCGACGAGGAGACACCGCCCGCCAGCACGGGTAACGGTGGCGGTGGGGGTGACACGCCGACGTCGGCGGCCCCGGGCGCGGGCTCGTCGGGGACGGTCCTGGCCAAGGAGGCCGACGTGCCCAAGGCCGGCGGGATCGTGGTGGGCACGACGCTCGTGGTCAAGCTCGCCGACGGCACCGTCAAGGCGTACGACGCGCACTGCCCGCACATGGGCACGCTCGTCAAGGCGCCGGTCGGCGGCAAGTCGGAGTGCCCGAACCACCACTCGTTCTTCGCGATCAACGATGGCGCGCGGCTGAGCGGCCCCGCCGAGACCGGTCTCCGGGACATCCCGGTGAAGGTCGAGAACGGCAACGTCGTCGCGACCACCTGACAAGGCGTGACGCCCGCCGGTTGTGACATACCGGCGGGCTAGCCTTGCAAGCGTGCGAGGGTCCTCAGCTTCCTACCGGCCGGCGCCGGGGACGATTCCCGAGTCGCCGGGGGTCTACCGGTTCCGCGCCGCCCCGGGTCCCGGCGAGGCCGTCGGCCGGGTGATCTACGTCGGCAAGGCGCGCAGCCTGCGCCAGCGGCTCAACTCGTACTTCGCCGACCCCTGGACGCTGCACCCGCGCACCCAGCAGATGGTGACCACGGCCGCGTCGGTCGACTGGGTCACGGTCGCCACCGAGGTCGAGGCCCTCCAGTTGGAGTACGCCTGGATCAAGGAGTACGACCCGCGGTTCAACGTCCGCTACCGCGACGACAAGTCGTACCCGTTCCTCGCCGTGACGCTCGACGAGGCGTTTCCGCGGCTGCTGGTCATGCGTGGCGCCAAGCGCAAGGGCGTGCGCTACTTCGGGCCGTACTCGCACGCCTGGGCGATCCGGGAAACGCTGGACCTGCTGATGCGGGTGTTCCCCGCGCGCACCTGCTCGGCCGGGGTGTTCAAGCGGCACGGCCAGATCGGGCGGCCCTGCCTGCTCGGCGACATCGGCAAGTGTTCGGCCCCCTGCGTCGGCCGGGTCAGCGCCGAGGAGCACCGGTCGATTGTGGACGACTTCTGCGACTTCATGGCCGGCCGCACCGACCGCATGGAGCGCCACCTGGAGCGCGAGATGCTCGCCGCCTCGGAGGAGCTGGAGTTCGAGCGCGCCGCCCGGCTGCGCGACGACCTGGCCGCCCTGCGCCGGGCGATGGAGAAGCAGTCCGTGGTCTTCGGCGACGGCACGGACGCCGACGTGATGGCGTTCGCCGACGACGAGCTGCAGGCCGCGGTCCAGGTCTTCCACGTGCGTACGGGCCGGGTGCGCGGCCAGCGCGGCTGGGTCGTGGAGAAGACCGAGGACGTGACCCCCGGCGACCTGGTGCACCAGTTCTGCTCCCAGATCTACGGCGCCGAGGACGTCGACATCCCGCGCGAGGTGCTCGTCCCCGAGCTGCCGACCGACGGCGACGCGCTCGCCGACTGGCTGTCCGCCAAGCGCGGCAGCCGCGTGCAGCTGCGGGTGCCGCAGCGCGGCGACAAGAAGGCCCTCATGGAGACGGTGGCGCGCAACGCGGCCGAGGCCCTCGTGCAGCACAAGCTGCGCCGCGCCGGCGACCTGACGGCCCGCAGCCAGGCCCTGGAGGAGCTGGCCGACGCGCTGGAGCTGCCGGCCGCGCCGCTGCGCATCGAGTGCTACGACGTGTCCCAGATCCAGGGCACCGACGTGGTGGCCAGCATGGTCGTCTTCGAGGACGGCCTCGCCCGCAAGAGTGAATACCGGCGCTTCGCGGTCCGCGGCGGGACCGACGACACGGCCGCCATGAACGAGGTGCTGCACCGCCGCTTCGCCCGCTACCTGCAGGCCGCCGAGAACGCGGACCCCGACCGTCCCGGGATCGACCCCACCACCGGTCGCCCGGCCAAGTTCGCGTACCCGCCGCAGCTCGTCGTCGTCGACGGCGGCCAGCCGCAGGTGCAGGCGGCCGCCCGGGCGCTGGACGAGCTCGGCATCGTCGACGTGGCGCTGTGCGGGCTGGCCAAGCGGATGGAGGAGGTATGGCTGCCCGACAACGACTTCCCGGTCATCCTGCCGCGCTCGTCCGAGGCGCTCTACCTGCTGCAGCGCGTCCGCGACGAGGCACACCGGTTCGCCATCACGTTCCACCGTGAGCGGCGCTCCAAGCGCATGACGGCGTCCGCCCTCGACAGCGTGGCCGGCCTGGGCGAGATCCGGCGTAAGGCCCTGTTGCGGCACTTCGGTTCGCTCAAGCGCCTGGCCGCCGCCACAGTGGAGGAGATCACCGAGGTGCCTGGGATCGGCCCGCGTACGGCGGCGGCGGTGCTGGCCATCCTGGCGGGTGACGAGCCGCCGCGCGGCGCGATCGAGGAGCAGGCCGGGTCGACCGGACAGGTTACGGTCGGGGATCCGTCGGCGTCCGTACCGGACAAAACTGACACCGCCCGCGACCAGGACGCCCCCGGGACGTAGATTTGGCCATCGCGGCCCGGCTTCGGGTCGATGGCATCGGGCAGGGGGTTGCGTGACGGAGGGGTCGGCGGGCGCCGAGACCGCGGCGGAGGCCGCGAAGGAGCCGGGCGTCGGGACTGAGCTGGTGATCATCACCGGCGTGTCCGGTGGCGGGCGCAGCACGGTGGCCCGCGCCATGGAGAACGTCGGCTTCTACGTGGTCGACAACCTGCCGCCCGCGCTCATGCTGGACATGGCCACGCTGGCGCAGCGGGCCGGTGGCGTCGTCCGCCGCACGGCCATGGTGCTCGACGTGCGCTCCCGCGCGTTCTCCACCGACATCACGGGCGCGATCCAGGCGCTGCGCGAGCGCGGGTTCGAGCCGCACGTGCTGTTCGTCGACGCCGACGACGAGGTGCTCATCCGCCGGTTCGAGAACGTACGGCGCCCGCACCCCCTGCAGGGCGACGGTCGGCTCTCCGACGGCATCGCGGCCGAGCGCGCGCTGCTCGCCGGTGCCCGCGAGTCCGCCGACGTGATCATCGACACCACCCACCTCAACGTCAACCAGCTGCGCGCCCGCGCCGAGGAGCTGTTCGCGGGCGAGGACTCCCGTCGGCTGCGGGTCACCGTCCTGTCCTTCGGCTTCAAGTACGGCCTGCCGCCCGACGCCGACTTCGTGGTGGACGCCCGGTTCCTACCGAATCCGTACTGGGTGCCCGAGCTGCGCGAGCACACGGGCCGGGAGGCCGAGGTCAGCCGGTACGTGCTCGGCCAGCGCGGCGCCGGCACGTTCGTGGAGACGTTCGTCCGCCTGATCAACGCGACCGCGCCCGGCTTCGAGCGCGAGGGCAAGCGCTACGTGACCGTGGCGGTCGGCTGCACGGGCGGCAAGCACCGCAGCGTGGCGATCTCCGAGGAGCTGGCCCGCCGCCTGCGCGAGACCCGCCTGTCCGCCCACGCCCAGCACCGCGACCTGGGGCGCGAATGAGCGGGCGAATCGTCAGCTCAGTTGACACAGGTCGGCGCTGGAGCGCGGCGGAGGCGTCGACATGACGTCCCCCACGAGGGTCGTTGCGTTCGGTGGCGGCCACGGGCTCGCCTCGATCCTGCGCGGGCTGCGCCTGCTGCGGGACCCGCTGCACCTCGACATCACCGCGGTCGTGACGGTGGGCGACAACGGCGGGTCCAGCGGCCGGCTGCGCGCCGAACGCGGCGGGCTCCCGCCTGGTGACCTGCGCCAGGCGCTCGCCGCGCTCGTCGACCCCGAGGACGAGATCGGTGTGGCGGCGGCCGACATGCTGCAGTACCGGTTCGGCGGGGCGGCCCCGCTGGCCGGGCACGCCATGGGCAACCTGCTGCTGTGCGGGCTCATCGAGCACTACGGCGACCCGGTGGCGGCACTGGACCTGGCGGCGACGCTCATGCGCGCCGGCGGCCGGGTGCTGCCCATGTCGCGTACGCCCGTGGACATCGAGGCCACCGTGCGTGGCGCCGATCCGGGCCGGCCCGCCGACGTGCTGGCGGTGCGCGGCCAGCACGCCGTCGCCGTCACCCCCGGCGAGGTGCTCTCGTTGCGGCTCGCCCCGCAGCGGCCCGAGGCCTGCGCGGAGGCCGTCGCCGCCGTGCACGCGGCCGACTGGCTGTTGTTCGGCCCCGGCTCCTGGTACACGAGCGTGATCCCGCACCTGCTCGTGCCGAAGCTCGCCGACGCGATCCTGTCGAGCCCCGCCCGGCGGTTGGTGACGCTCAATCTCGTGGCCGAGGGGGAGACGTCCGGGCTGTCGCTGCCGGATCATCTTCGGGCGCTCGGCCGTTACCTGCCTGGCCTGCGAGCAGATGTAGTTCTTGCCGACGTTAACGCGATCGGCGATCCCGCCGGACTCCGCGCTGCGGCAGAATCGCTGGGTGCCCGGGTCGTCTCGGCCGCGGTGGCCGTCACCGACGGCGCCCCGCGGCACGATCCGGACGCGCTGGCGCAGGCGCTGCGAGCGGTGCTGGCGACCCATCCGGCTGCGGCCGGGGCCGCGACCGTGCAGGACCAAGGACCCATAGGCCAGAAAGCCCCCGCGAGGTGACGACACTATGGCGATGACCGCTTCGGTCAAGGACGAGCTGAGTCGGGTGGACGTGTCCAAGCCCTGCTGCCGACGCTCGGAGATGGCGGCACTGCTGCGCTTCGCCGGCGGGCTGCACATCGTCTCGGGCCGCGTCGTGGTGGAGGCCGAGCTGGACACCGGCGTCGCCGCGCGGCGCCTGCGGCGCGAGATCGCCGAGGTGTACGGGTACCCGAGCGAGTTTCACGTGCTCGCGTCCGGCGGTCTGCGCCGGGCCAGCCACTACATCGTCCGGGTCGTCAAGGACGGCGAGGCCCTGGCCCGCCAGACCGGCCTGCTCGACGTCCGCGGCCGGCCCGTGCGCGGCCTGCCCCCGCACGTGGTGTCCGCGAGCACCTGCTGCGCCGTGGCGGCCTGGCGCGGCGCCTTCCTGGCGCACGGCTCGCTGACCGAGCCGGGCCGCTCCTGCGCGCTGGAGATCACCTGTCCGGGTCCGGAGTCGGCGCTGGCGCTGGTGGGCGCCGCCCGCCGCATCGGCATCGCCGCCAAGGCGCGCGAGGTCCGCGGCGTGGACCGGGTCGTGGTCAAGGACGGCGACGCGATCGCCGCGCTGCTCACCCGCATCGGCGCACACGCCAGCGTGCTCTCGTGGGAGGAGCGGCGGGTACGCCGGGAGGTGCGGGCCACCGCGAACCGCCTGGCCAACTTCGACGACGCGAACCTGCGAAGGTCGGCTCGCGCGGCCGTGGCGGCCTCCGCACGGGTGACCCGCGCTCTCGACATTCTCGGCGACGACGCGCCCTGGCACCTGACGAGCGCGGGTCGGTTGCGTCTGGAGCACCGGCAGGCCTCCCTGGAGGAGCTCGGCGCGCTCGCCGACCCGCCGCTCACGAAAGACGCGATCGCCGGTCGAATCCGCAGACTTTTGGCGCTGGCCGACAAGCGGGCCCGCGACCTGGGTATTCCTGACACGGAGTCGGTCGTCACGGCCGAGATGCTCGCCAGCTGAGGCGCGCGTCACCCCCTCGGTTTCCACCCCGTTTCCGCGCGCGGTCCGCTGCTCGGATAGTGTCAAGGGGTGCGGCGATGAGGCCGTGGTTCGGTCTCACGCCCGGCCACCATCTTCGACTGCGGCGGGTGGCCGATCGGATCTAATGAGCCGGCCGGAGAGGTCGGCGCACAGTGGCGAGGAGCTGAATCCCTGTGACCATCCGGGTTGGTATCAACGGCTTTGGCCGGATCGGCCGGAACTTCTTCCGTGCGGCGCTTGCGCAGGGCGCGGACATCGAGATCGTTGCCGTCAACGACCTCACCGACAACACGACGCTCGCTCACCTGCTGAAGTACGACAGCATCCTGGGCCGCCTCGACGGCGAGGTGAAGGCCACGGCCGACGACATCACCGTCGGCGGGCACACCTTCAAGGCCCTCGCCGAGCGTGACCCGGCCAAGCTGCCCTGGGGCGACCTGGGCGCGGACGTCGTTATCGAGTCGACCGGCTTCTTCACCGACGGCACCAAGGCCAAGGCCCACCTCGACGGCGGCGCCAAGAAGGTCATCATCTCGGCCCCGGCCAAGAACGAGGACGTCACGGTTGTCTTCGGGGTCAACCACGAGCAGTACGACCCGGCCGCGCACAGCATCATCTCGAACGCGAGCTGCACCACGAACTGCCTCGCGCCGATGGCCAAGGTGCTCAACGACGAGTTCGGCATCGTCAAGGGCCTGATGACCACGATCCACGCGTACACGCAGGACCAGAACCTGCAGGACGGCCCGCACAAGGACCTGCGCCGCGCCCGCGCCGCCGCCCTCAACATCGTGCCCACCTCGACCGGTGCCGCCAAGGCCATCGGCCTGGTGCTGCCCGAGCTCAAGGGCAAGCTCGACGGCTACGCGCTGCGCGTGCCGGTCCCGACCGGCTCGGCCACCGACCTGACCTTCACCGCCGGCCGTGAGACCACGGTCGAGGAGGTCAACGCCGCGATCAAGGCCGCCGCCGAGGGCCCGCTCAAGGGCGTTCTGGTCTACACCGAGGACGACATCGTCTCGACCGACATCGTGACCGACCCGGCGTCGTGCATCTTCGACGCGGGCCTCACCAAGGTCATCGGCGACCAGGTCAAGGTCGTCGGTTGGTACGACAACGAGTGGGGCTACTCGAACCGCCTCGTCGACCTGGTCAAGCTGGTGGGGGCGTCGCTGTGAGTGCGAGGAGCGCAGCGGAGCGGAGCCCCGCAGTCGCGAACGGAAAGCAGGCTCTGTGACGATCAAGACGCTCGACGACCTGTTGAGCGAGGGTGTTGCGGGTCGGCGCGTCCTGGTGCGCGCCGACCTCAACGTCCCGTTCGACAAGGCCGACCCGTCGGTCATCTCCGACGACGGCCGCATCCGCGCGGTGCTGCCGACCATCGTCGCCCTGCGTGACGCGGGCGCCCGGGTGGTCGTCATGTCGCACCTCGGCCGCCCCAAGGGCGCGCCGGACCCGAAGTACACCCTCGCCCCCGTGGCGGTGCGGTTCAGTGAGCTGCTCGGCTCGCCCGTGGTCTTCGCGGACGACACCGTCGGCGCCTCGGCGCGGGACGCGGTCTCCCAGCTGACCGACGGCGGCGTCGTGCTGCTGGAGAACCTGCGCTTCAACGCCGGCGAGACCAGCAAGGACGAGGCCGAGCGGGGCGCGTTCGCCGCCCAGTTGGCGGCCTTCGGCGAGGCGTACGTGGACGACGCGTTCGGTGCCGTGCACCGCAAGCACGCCAGCGTCTACGACGTGCCGGCCCTGCTGCCGCACTACGCGGGCGGCCTGGTGCTGCGCGAGGTCGAGGTGCTCTCGACGCTGACCGGCAACCCCGAGCGGCCCTACGTGGTCGTCCTGGGCGGGTCGAAGGTCTCGGACAAGCTCGCCGTCATCCAGGCGCTGCTGCCCAAGGTCGACACGCTGCTCATCGGCGGCGGCATGTGCTTCACCTTCCTCAAGGCCCTCGGCTACGAGGTCGGCAAGTCGCTGCTGGAGGACGACCAGGTCGACACCTGCCGCGACCTGCTGGCCAGCGGCAAGATCAAGGTGCCGACCGACATCGTGGTGGCGGACAAGTTCGCCGCCGACGCGCAGGTCGACACGGTCGCCGCCGACAAGATCCCGGCCGAGTGGCTGGGCCTCGACATCGGCCCCGACTCCGTGGCCGCGTTCGCCGAGGCACTGGGCACCGCGAAGACCGTCTTCTGGAACGGCCCGATGGGCGTGTTCGAGCTGGCGCCGTTCGCGGCCGGCACGCGGGGCGTCGCCGAGGCCATCACGAAGGTCGACGGCTTCACGGTGGTCGGCGGCGGCGACTCGGCCGCGGCCGTGCGCGCGCTGGGCCTCGACGAGGGCGCCTTCGGTCACATCTCGACCGGTGGCGGCGCCTCCCTGGAATACCTGGAGGGCAAGACCCTCCCCGGCGTGGCCGCCCTGGAGAAGTGATGACCGAGAACACCCGCCGGCCCCTGATGGCCGGCAACTGGAAGATGAACCTCAGCCACCGTGAGGCCAACAAGCTGGTGCAGGACCTCGCCTTCCGCCTCAACGAGAAGCAGCTCGCCGAGGTCGAGGTCGTGGTGCTCCCGGCGTTCACGTCGATCCGGACCGTGCAGTCGGCCATCGACGGGGACAAGTTCCTGATCGGCTTCGGCGCGCAGGACATCTCCCAGCACACCTCCGGCGCGTACACCGGCGAGGTCTCCGGCGCGATGCTGGCCGGCCTGGGCTGCACGTACGCGGTCGTGGGCCACTCCGAGCGGCGGGCCTACCACAACGAGGACGACGCCCTGGTCAACGCCAAGGTGAAGGCCGCGCTGGCCAACGCGATCACGCCGATCCTGTGCGTGGGCGAGGGCCTGGACATCCGCGAGGCCGGCACCCACGTGGCGTACACCCTGGCCCAGCTCGACGGGGGCCTGGCCGGCCTGAACGCCGAGCAGGCGAAGAAGGTCGTCATCGCGTACGAGCCGGTCTGGGCGATCGGCACCGGCAAGACCGCCACCCCCGAGGACGCGCAGGAGGTCATCGGCGCGATCCGGGTCCGCCTGGGCGAGCTCTACGACGCCGAGGTGGCCGGGGCGATCCGGATCCTCTACGGCGGCTCGGTGAAGGCCTCGAACGCGGCCGGGATCATGGCGAAGCCGGACATCGACGGCGCTCTGGTCGGCGGCGCGAGCCTCGACGCCGAGGAGTTCGCGGGGATCTGCCGCTTCAACGAGGTGGCTGTCAGCTGACGCGTGTTCCGGGCCCGGGTGTCGCACCCGGGCCCAGGGGCAGCGGGCTGGCGAGCGCCCGGTATCCTTGACGGGCCGTCGTCCGGCGTCCCATCCGAACGACGACTTCCATGACCCGAGAGGACTTCGACCACCATGGCGTTCGCGTACACCCTGGTCGTGCTGCTCATCATCACGAGTGTGCTGTTGACGCTGCTCATCCTGCTCCACCGTGGTAAGGGTGGCGGTCTCTCCAGCATGTTCGGCGGCGGCGTCTCGTCGAGCCTCGCCGGCTCGTCGGTGGCTGAGAAGAACCTCGACCGCTACACCATCGTGGTGGGCGTGATCTGGTTCGCCTGCATCGTCGGTTTCGGGCTGTGGCTCAAGCTTGCCGAAAGTGGCAGTATCTGAAATCCGCAGTTCGTCCTAGACTCAAGCGCGCGACGTGTAGTCACACGTCGCGCGCTGGTCTATTTCACCCCCAGTAGACCGGCTCCGTCCCAGCGGTCCCGTGGTCCCCATCTTCCCCCACGGGCACTGTTGAAACATGCGCACCACCACGTTATGCGCACCACCAGGTTGTCATCCCCGGGACACCAGGAGCGAAAGTCGTGGCAAGTGGTAACGCCATTCGAGGGACTCGCGTCGGTTCCGGCCCCATGCGGTGGGTCGACGCCAGCCAGGACCGCACAGAAGCGGTCGCCCGGACATCCATCTCCTACTGGTGCGCCAACGGCCACCAGACGACCCCGTCCTTCGCGGCCGACGTGCCGCCGCCCTCGCTGTGGGAGTGCCCGCGCTGTGGCCTCCCCTCGGGCCAGGACGAGCACAACCCGCCCGCGCGCCCGCGCTCGGAGCCGTACAAGACCCATCTGGCGTACGTGAAGGAGCGTCGCTCCGACGCGGACGCCGCCGCGATCCTCGAAGAGGCCATGCGCCGCCTCCACGAGCGCCGCCCGAGGTGACGCGCCGCCACCGCCGGCGCCCTCCGGGGCGCTAGCGGAGGCTGCGCAGGCGCGGCGAGACGTCGCGGGCGGCCTCCCGGTCGAGGAGCCACAGGGTGCGCTCCAGGCCCTGCACGCCCGCGGCAGGCAGCTGGACAGGCCCGCCGCCCGCCATGGCCAGACCCACCGCGCCGGCCTTACCGGCCCCCGCGGCGATCAGCCACACCTCCGTCGCGGTGTTGATGGCGACCTGGGTGAGCGTGATCCGGACCGGAGGCGGCTTCGGGGCGCCCCGCACCGCCGTGACCGTCCGGGTGTCGTACGCCGCCGGGTGCTCCGGGAAGACGGACGCGATGTGCCCGTCCTCGCCGACGCCGAGCAGCACCAGGTCGAACGGGGGCAGCGACGGGCTGCCGGCCCGCCCGGCCAGGGCCAGCTCGTCGGAGTACCGACCCGCGGCCGCCTCCGGGTCGTCGCCGTCCGGGCCGTCGCTGGCCGGCATGGGGTGCACCCGCGCCGGGTCCAGCGGCACCGCGTCCAGCAGCGCCGCGCGCGCCTGGGTCTCGTTGCGCTCCGGGTCGCCGGACGGCAGGAACCGCTCGTCGCCCCACCACAGGTCGACCTTCGACCAGTCGACCGCGTCGCGGGCCGGGCTGTCGCGCACCGCCGCGTAGATCGCCGCCGCGCCGCGCCCGCCCGTGAGCACCACCGAGGCCGTGCCCCGGTGGCTCTGGGCGTCGATCAGGCGCACGATCAGCCGGGCCGCCGTGGCCTGCGCCATGGCGTCGGCGTCCGGGTGGACGACCACACTGGTCTGGGACATGGTCAGGCCGCCTTGCCGTTGGTCTCCTCGGCGCGGGCCGCCAGCGCCGGGTCCTGCCAGATGTGCACCCGGGTGGCGGGCCGGGTGTGCAGCCCGTCGAGCCCGGCCAGGGCGCCGAGCGCGTCCGAGTAGATCTGGTCGGCGTCGAGCCGGCGCAGCTCCTCGGCCAGTTCCTCGCCGAGCGGCCGGCGGGTCAGGGGCAGCGGGTGGTCGGGCTGACCCGACCGGCGGAACACCGCCGCGTCGTTGTCCCGGGTGAGGCTGAGCTCGTCGCCGTTGGCGCAGTTCAGCGTCACGGTCGTCATGCGGGGCGCGGCCGCGTCCGCGACGAACCTCGGCTCGATCTTCAACCGGGACGCGAGCCAGCCGCGCATGAGGGCGGCCGTCGGGTCGCTCTCCGGGGCGGTCACCGAGGCAGCCACGACCGGCGAGTCGACCGTGTCGAACGCGCCCGCCACGAGCGTGCGCCACGGGGTGATCCGGGTCCACGCCAGGTCGGTGTCACCCGGCGCGTAGTCGCGGGCGCGCTGCAGCAGCGTCGCGATGGGGTCGGGGGACTGCTTGGCGTCGGTCACCCGGCGGTCCGCGACCACCCCGAGGAAGTCGTAGGCGATGCGCTCCGGCGGCTCGCCGTGCCACCACGTCACCACCGGGACGTCCGGGGCGAGCAGCGGCATGACGACCGATTCGGCGTGCAGCGCGAGGCGGCCGTACATGCGCATGACCACGGCCTCGCACGGGCCGAGCCGGCCGCCGACGATGATCTCGGCGTCGAGCCGGCTGGTGCTGCGGTCGATGTCGGAGCGCACCACGATCAGCACCCGGCACGGGTGCGCCGACGCCGCGATGGTCGCCGCCGCCTCCGCGTCGCGGACGCTCTTCTCGTTGACCACGGCGACCATGGTCAGGGCCAGGCCACTGGTGACCCCGCCCGCGCTGCGCCGCTCCGCAGCGAGCGCCTTGACCACCTCGCGCCCGGTGGTGTCCCAAAGCCCGATCATGCGATAACTCCCGTAGTCGACATCGTGATCACGCTCGACGCCATGCGCGTCCCTCGCGGGCCAGCATCTCGTCCGCCGCGCGCGGACCCCACTCGCCGGCCCGGTAGGTCTCCGGCTTGACCCCGGCCCATGCCTCCTCCAGCGGGTCGATCACCCGCCAGCCCGCCTCGACCTCGGCGGCGTCCGGGAACAGCGTCCGGTCGCCGATGAGGACGTCGAGGATGAGCCGCTCGTACGCCTCGGGGGAGGAGTCGGTGAACGCCTCGCCGTACTGGAAGTCCATGGTGATGTCGCGGACCTCCATCGCGGTCCCCGGCACCTTGGAGCCGAACTTCAGCGTCACGCCCTCGTCGGGCTGCACCCGGATGACCAGCTGGTTGTTGCCCAGCATCTCCACGTCGGCCGGGTGGAACGGCAGGTGCGGCGCCTTCTTGAACAGGATCGCGACCTCGGTGACCCGGCGCGGCATCCGCTTGCCGGCCCGCAGGTAGAACGGCACCCCGGCCCACCGCCGGTTCTGGATGCCCAGCGTCAGCGCGACCCAGGTCTCCGTGGTGGAGTCGGCGGGGATGTTGTCCTCTTCGAGGTAGCCCTTGGCCCGCTCGCCGGCCACCCAGCCCTGCAGGTACTGGCCGCGCACCGTGTCCCGGGCGATGTCCGCCGGCAGGGTGATCGCGCGCAGCACCTTGAGCTTCTCGGTGCGGATCTCGGCGGCGTCGAAGCTCGTCGGCTCCTCCATGGCGACCATGGCGAGCAGCTGCATCAGGTGGTTCTGCACCACGTCGCGGGCCGTGCCGGTGGCGTCGTAGAACGCGCCCCGGCTGCCGATGCCGACGTCCTCGGCCATGGTGATCTGCACCGAGTCGATGTACCGGCTGTTCCAGACGGGCTCGAACATCGCGTTGGCGAAGCGCAGCGCCAGGATGTTCTGGACCGTCTCCTTGCCGAGGTAGTGGTCGATGCGGAACACGTCCTCGGCCGTGAACACGTCGTCGACCAGGTCGTTGAGCTGCTTGGCCGTCTCCATGTTCTCGCCGAACGGCTTCTCCACGACGACCCGGCGCCAGCCGCCGGAGCGCTCGTTGGAGGCCATGCCGGTGCGGCCCATCTGCTTGAGCACCGTGGGGAACGCGGTCGGGGGGATGGAGAGGTAGAACGCGGCGTTGCCGTGGATGCCGTGACTGTCGCGCATCTCGTCCAGCGTGGCGGCCAGCCGGTCGAACGCGGCGTCGTCGTCGAACGAGCCCGGCACGAACCTGATGTTGCCGGACAGGCGGGCCCACACCTCCTCCCGCCAGGGCGTCCGGGCGTGCTGCTGGGCGGCCTCCTTGGCCAGCTGCTCGAAGACGCCGTGGTCCCAGTCGCGGCGGGCGAAGCCGACCACGACGAAGCTGGGCGGCAGCAGGCCCCGGTTGGCCAGGTCGTAGATGGCCGGGATGAGCTTTTTGCGGGCAAGATCGCCGGTGACGCCGAAGATGACCAGGGCGCACGGGGCGGGGATACGGGGCAGCCGTCGGTCCTGCGGATCGCGTAGCGGGTTGTTCGACTGCGGTTGCGCCGCGGTCTGTGCCATCAGGCCTCCTGGCTCGATGATCCCTTATTCGGACACCGGCGCCGGGGTTACCGGCGCCGGTGGGCTGCGTGTCTTCAGGTTCAGGCGGTGGCGAGTCGCCGCGCGGCGGCGACCAGTTCGGCCACGCCGGCGGCGCGGTCGGTCAGGTGCAGCCGCAGCAGCGGCCGGCCCCGGCCGGCGAGCGCCTGCCGGTCGCCGGCGGGCTGCGCCGCCTGCAGCACGCCGAACGTGTACGGCTGGCCGGGCACGTCGAGGTCGTCGGTGACCGCGCCGGTGACCTGCAGGTACGCCCCGACCTGCGGGCCGCCCTTGTGGTACTGGCCGGTGGAGTGCAGGAACCGCGGCCCCCAGCCGAAGGTGACCGGCCGGCCGCTCGCGCGCGCCAGCTCGGGCCGCACCAGCGCCGCATCCGCGTCGCCGAACCGGTCGAGGTAGGCCATCGCGGCGATGTAGCCGTCCGCCCCGGCGGCCGCGATCAGCGCGGTCAGGGCCTCGGCCAGCGTCTCGGGCGAGCCCAGGTTCTCCGCGTACACCTCGACGGCGCCGTCGGTGAACAGCGGGGTCTCGGCCGGCGCGCCGTTCGTCAGGATCGCCTTGGTGTTGTCCTTGCTCTCGGTCACGTTCGGCTGGTCGAACGGGTTGATCCCGAGCACCCGCCCGGCGAGCGCCGTGGCGACCTCCCAGGCCAGGAACTGCGCGCCCAACGGCCCGTTGACCGCGACGTCCGGCGCGACGCCGCCGCCCGGGAACGTCGCCGGCGCCAGCGCCCCGCCCGTGGTGACGGTGAGCACGTCGTCGCCGGTCGCGCCGGGTGACGTGGGCGTCTCCACGACCACGGGCAGGATGCCCCGGCCGAGCTTGCCCGTGGACTCCGCGATGAGCTGCTCGGCCCAGTCGCCCAGGCCCGTGATGCCGGTGCCGTCGTCGACCAGGGCCACCTTGTCGCGGCCGGCGAGCGCCGCCGCGCCGAGCGCCGCACCCAGCGCCAGGGCCGGGTTGTCGCCGCCGCTGGCGATCGTGCGGGCCAGCTCGTCGGCCTGGTCGAGCAGCTCGGCCACGTCCGCGCCGGCCAGCGCGGTCGGCACCAGGCCGAACGCGGTCAGCGCCGAGTACCGCCCGCCGACCTCCGGGTCGGCCAGGATGAGGTGCGCGCCCATCTCCCGGGCGGTCGCCTCCAGCGGCGAGCCGGGGTCGGTGACGATCACGAAGTGCCGGCCGATCTCGGCCTCGGGCAGCCCGGCGTCGGCGAACGCCTGCCAGTACGCCCGGCGGTGGCTGTCGGTCTCGACGGTCGAGCCGGACTTGCTGGCCACCACGACGACGGTGCGGTCCAGGCGGTCGGCCAGGGCCGTACGCACCTGGTGCGGGTCGGTCGTGTCGAGCACCGTGAGCCGTAGGCCGAGGGTGAGCGCGATGACCTCGGGCGCCAGCGACGAGCCGCCCATGCCGGCGAGCACGACGTGGTCGAGGTCGGACAGCTCCTCGCGGAGCGCGGCCAGCGCCGGCACCAGCTCCCGGCTGCGGGTGGCGGTGTCCACCCAGCCGAGGCGGATCTTCGACTCGGCCTCGGCGTCCTCGCCCCACAGGGTCGGGTCCTTCTGCGCGAGCAGACCGGGGACCCCGTCCTTCACGAGCTGTGCCCGCGTACTCTCCGCGCCTTCCACCAGGCCCGCACCGCGGACGGTGAGCCCGCCCGCGGCCTCAAGATCGTCGGTTGTCACACTGCCTCCAGCTGTGCCTTGACCGCGGCGAGCAGCTCAACCCAGCTCGCCTCGAACTTCTCCACACCCTCGCGCTCCAGCACCGCGACCACGTCGTCGTAGTCGATGCCCAGCGCGGCCAGCTGGTCGAGGACCACCTGCGCCTGCGCGTAGGACGCCTGGGCGATGTTCGGGGTGGTCTCGCCGTGGTCGGCGTACGCGTGGATGGTCGGCTC
The DNA here is from genome assembly GCF_039528515.1 of Luedemannella flava. Classification (NCBI taxonomy): domain Bacteria; kingdom Bacillati; phylum Actinomycetota; class Actinomycetes; order Micromonosporales; family Micromonosporaceae; genus Luedemannella; species Luedemannella flava. Next base: position 77,220 of record NZ_BAAALT010000028.1, on the reverse strand, counting down.
CGGCATGGTGTTGACCGTGCCGGGCGCGACGAGCTGCTCGACGTACATGACGTCGCGCAGGTCGGGGTTCTTCGTCGACGTCGACGCCCACAGCGGCCGCTGTGGGTGCGCGCCGGCCGCCTTCAGCTCGTCCCACGTCACGGTCGAGAAGACCCGCTCGTAGTGCTGGTAGGCGAGCTGGGCGTTGGCGATCGCGGCCTTCGCCTTGAGCGCCCTGGCCTCGTCCGTGCCGATCTTGTCGAGGCGCTTGTCCACCTCGGTGTCGACCCGGGACACGAAGAACGACGCCACCGAGCCGATCCTGCTCAGGTCATGGCCGTTGGCGCGGGCCAGCTCCAGGCCGGACAGGAACGCGGCCATGACGGCCTCGTACCGCTCCAGGCTGAAGATCAGCGTCACGTTCACGCTGATGCCCTTGCCGAGCACCTCGCTGATGGCCGCGAGGCCGGGCACCGTCGCCGGGATCTTGATGAACAGGTTCTCCCGGTCGACGAGCCGCCACAGCTCCTCGGCCTCGGCGATCGTCTTCTCCGTCTCGAACGCCAGCCGCGGGTCGACCTCGATCGAGACCCGGCCGTCCACGCCGTCCGACGCGTCGTACGCGGGGCGCATGATGTCGCACGCGTCGCGCACGTCCTGCGTCGTGAACGCCCGGACGGCCGCCTCGGCGTCCGCGCCGGCGGCCTTCAGCTCGCGCAGCTGGTCGGCGTAGTCGTCCGCCTCGGCAAGCGCCTTCGCGAAGATCGTGGGGTTGGTGGTCACGCCCACGACGTGCTGGTCGCGGTTGAGCGCGGCCAGCCCACCGGAGGTGATCCGGGCGCGCGAGAGGTCGTCGAGCCACACGGCCACCCCGGCGGCCGAGAGCTCCGCAAGCCTGTCAGTCATTGCCGTCTCCCTTGGTCAGTTGCCGGTGGTGGTGCCCGTGATCTCGCCGACCTTGGCCAGCGAGGCGTGCGCGGCCGCGACCACGTGGTCGGGCGTGAAGCCGAACTGCTCAAAGATCACCTGGTACGGCGCGGAGGCGCCGAAGTGCTCCAGGCTGACCGCCTCGCCACAGTCGCCGATCAGGTCCCGCCAGGACATGGCGATGCCGGCCTCGACGCTGACCCGCGCTTTGACGCCGCGCGGCAGCACGCTCTCGCGGTAGGCCTGGTCCTGCTCGCGGAACCACTCCTGGCAGGGCATCGACACGACCCGGGTCGGGGTGCCGGCCGCCTCCAGCCGCTCGCGGGCGGTCAGGCAGATGGCGACCTCCGAGCCGGTGCCGATGAGGATGACCTGCGGCTGTCCATTGCCCGCGTCGGCCAGGATGTAACCGCCCTTCGCCGTGCCCTCGGCGCCCGCGTACTCCGCACGGTCGATGACCGGCAGGGCCTGGCGGCTCAGCGCGAGCGCGCTCGGGCGGTCGGTGTGCTCCAGCGCCACGCGCCACGCCCACGCCGTCTCGTTCGCGTCGGCCGGGCGGACCACGTCGAGGCCCGGGATCGCGCGCAGCGCGGTCAGGTGCTCGACCGGCTGGTGCGTCGGGCCGTCCTCGCCGAGGCCGACCGAGTCGTGCGTCCAGACGTAGATCACCGGCAGCTTCATCAGGGCGGCCAGGCGCACCGAGGGGCGCATGTAGTCGCTGAAGATGAGGAACGTGCCGCCGTAGGGGCGGGTGCCGCCGTGCAGGGCGATGCCGTTGAGGATCGCGCCCATGCCGTGCTCACGGATGCCGAAGTGCAGCGTGCGCCCGTACTCGTGGCCGGGGAACTCCTTGGTGGCGAACTCGGCCGGGACGAACGACGGCTCGCCCTTCATCGTGGTGTTGTTGGACTCGGCCAGGTCGGCCGAGCCGCCCCACAGCTCCGGCAGCACGCCGGCGAGCGCGTCGAGGGTCTTGCCGGACGCGGCGCGGGTCGCGATGCCCTTGGGGTCCGCGGGGAACTGCGGCAGCGCGTCGGCCCAGCCCTGCGGGAGGGTACGCGTCGACAGCCGGTCGAACAGCGCCTTGCCGTCCGGGTTGCCGGCGGCCCAGGCGTCGAAGCCCTGCTGCCACTCGGCGGCCGCGGCGCGGCCCCGGTCGACGAGCCTGCGGGCGTGCGCGATGACCTCGTCGGCGACCTCGAAGGTCTGCTCCGGGTCGAAGCCGAGCACCCGCTTGGTGGCGGCGACCTCGTCCTTGCCCAGCGCCGAGCCGTGGATCTTGCCGGTGTTCTGCTTGTTCGGCGCGGGGAAGCCGATGATCGTGCGCAGCGCGATGAACGACGGCTTGTCGGTCACGGCCTTGGCGGCCTCGAGCGCGGCGTACAGCGCCTCGATGTCCTCGTGGTAGCCGTCCGGGGTGCGCCAGTCGACCGTCTGCACGTGCCACCCGTACGCCTCGTAGCGGGCGGCGACGTCCTCCGACTTGGCGATGCGGGTGTCGTCCTCGATGGAGATCTCGTTGTCATCCCAGAGGAAGACGAGGTTGCCCAGCTTCTGGTGGCCCGCGAGGGCGCTCACCTCGTGGCTGATGCCCTCCTCGATGTCACCGTCCGAGCAGAAGGCGTAGATGTGGTGGTCGAACGGGCTGGTGCCGGCGGGCGCGTCGGGGTCGAACAGGCCCCGCTCGCGACGGGCGGCCATGGCCATGCCGACGGCGTTGCCCAGGCCCTGGCCGAGCGGTCCGGTGGTCGTCTCGACGCCGGGGGTGTGCCCGTACTCCGGGTGACCGGGGGTGAGCGAGTTCCACTGCCGCAGCGACCTGAGGTCGTCGAGCTCCAGCCCGTAACCCGAAAGGTAGAGCTGGATGTAGAGGGTCAGGCTGCTGTGTCCGCAGGAGAGCACGAAACGGTCACGCCCGGCCCAGGTGGGGTTTGTCGGGTCGTGCCGCATGACCTTCTGGAAGAGCAGGTAGGCCGCGGGCGCGAGGCTCATCGCGGTGCCAGGGTGGCCGTTCCCGGCCTTCTCCACGGCGTCCATCGCCAGGACGCGAACGGTGTCGACCGCCCGGCGGTCGAGCTCAGACCAGTCAAGAGAGCTGGTGGTCACGGCAGTTGTGCTCCTCGCGCGGACAGGCCCGTCGGCGCGGTGAGGATGGTGCCGCGTCGGACAGGGCGTTTCGGCCATCAGCCAAGAGGCTACTCAGGCCACGCGACCGGTCCACGTCGTGGTCGGCACGGTCCGGAACTCGGGACTGGAATTTCCGGTGAACGCCGACGCGGCCGGGGTGCCGCAGCACCCCCGCAGGCCAGGCGTACCCTGTTCTGCGTTCGGAGACCCCATGCGACGCCGGAAGGTGACCAGACCGCAGTGACAGCCCTGGAGCCAGGCCGGCGGGTGCGCGCGTGAGCACGATCGCTAATAGGCCCGTCGAATCCGTGCCAGCTCAGGCTCTGCCTGCCGAACCCCGCGTTGACCAGGCTGTTCCGGTTGTCGTCGCCCGCCCCCGGCTGGCCGTCGTCCGGGCCTACGTCGCGCTCACCAAGCCGCGCATCATCGAGCTGCTGCTGGTCACGACCATCCCGGCGATGCTGCTGGCCGACCGGTCGGTGCCGTCGCTGTGGCTGATGGCGGTCACCCTGGTCGGCGGGGCCCTGGCGGCCGGCGCGGCCAACGCGCTGAACTGCTACATCGACCGCGACATCGACCAGCTCATGAGGCGTACGTCACGTCGTCCGCTGCCGGCGCACACCGTCTCCGACCGGGGCGCGCTGATCTTCGGGTTGGCCCTGGCGGCCGTGTCGACCCTGCTCATGCTGGCGTTCACGAACCTGCTGGCCACGGCCCTGACCGTCGCGGCGATCGTCTACTACGACGTGATCTACACCATGTGGCTCAAGCGCACGACGCCGCAGAACACGGTGTGGGGCGGCGCCTGCGGGTCCGCCCCCGTGCTCATCGGCTGGGCGGCCGTCACCGGGTCGCTGTCGTGGCAGGCCTGGATCATGTTCGCGATCGTGTTCTTCTGGCAGCCGCCGCACTTCTACGCGCTCGCCATCAAGTTCAAGGACGACTACGCGCGCGCCGGCATCCCGATGCTTCCGGTGGTGGCGTCGCTACGCAGAGTGGGCATCGAGTCGGTCCTCTACGGGTGGCTCACCCTGATCGCATCGCTTGCGCTCTTCTTCACCGGAATGACCTATCTGTACGGAGCTGTCGCCGTCGTGACCAGTGCGCTCTTTGTGCTTGAGGCGCACCGCATGCTCGGGCGGATCCGGCGAAACGAGCAGGTCAAGCCGATGCGGCTGTTCCACTGGTCGACCTCGTACCTCACGATCCTGTTCGTGATAATCGCGATCGATGCCCTGATTCAATCCTGAAACGCCCGACTTCCCGTCGGACGTAAATTCCTCCGCACTAACGAACGTCTGTCACAGACAGTTACGGCAGTCTTAGTCGGATATTTCCCCTCGGACACCATCAAACTCGCGAGCGATTTTCGTAACACGGCTCACACCTGTGTCACGGATAGGGCCCGTATCGCCATCCACGTGCCTAGGCTGCGAGGTATGGCAGATGGTTCCGATACGACCTTGACCGTGTCCCCGGCGCCGTCGGCGGGCTCCCTTTCCGGGCTAGTCGCCGGTATCCGGTCCTTCGCCTCCGTCCATGGCGGGGCGACGGCGGTCATTGAGTACGTCGGCAAGCGCGGTGCCCGCATCGTGCTGGTCGGCCAGGACGGCGCTTGGGGCGACCAGTTCGCCGAGGCGACGGACGTGGCACGCTTCGCCTGCGAGAAGGCGGGCGTGACCGTGGAGAACGAGTGGGAGCGGGAGTTGATGGAGCAGATCCGCCCCAGCAACGACCTCTGGCGTTCGATGGGCCGGCGCACGCTGGCCCGCTGAGCACCGCACCCCTCTCCGCCGGGCGTCCATCCGGCGGGAACGTTCTTCTCCTGACCCCCAGTTGACTCGACCGCGAAGAGTCTTCGCAGGTCGGATNCCGGGCGCGAGCCCGGCTCCCTCTCATTACCTGTCAGGACCTGCCCCAGCTCGAGGACGACGACCGCCTCGTCATCGACCCCCTCGCTCGGCGCGGTGTCGACGCGGTCCCGGTCGTCTGGGACGACCCGTCCGTCGACTGGTCGGTCTTCTCGCTGGCCGTGCTCCGGTCGCCCTGGGACTACTCCCGGCGCCGCGACGAGTTCGTCGCCTGGGCCGCGACCGTACCGGCGCTCGCCAACCCGGCAGCGACGGTCGCCTGGAACACCGACAAGCGCTACCTCGCCGAACTGGCGGCGGCCGGCGTGCCGGTCGTGCCCACCACGTGGCTGTCGCCCGGCGACCCCGTCGAGCTGCCGGCCGACGGCGAGTGGGTGATCAAGCCGGCCGTGAGCGCGGGCAGCGTCGACACGGGCCGCTACAACCTGACCGACCCGTCCCACCGCGCGCTGGCGCTGTCCCACGTGGCGCGGCTCGTCGAGGCCGGCCGGGTGACGATGCTCCAGCCGTACCTGCCGGCCGTGGACACCTACGGCGAGACGGCCCTGCTCTACCTCGGCGGCCGGTACTCCCACGCGATCCGCAAGGGACCGATGCTCGACGGCCCGGACCTCGGCGTCGAGGGCCTCTACAAGGAGGAGGCCATCACGCCCCGCACCCCGACCGACGCCGAGCGCGCGGTCGCGGACGCGGTCCTGGCCGCCGTCCCGGGCGGCGCCGACCACCTGCTCTACGCCCGCGTCGACCTGATCCCCGGCCCGGACGGCTCCCCGCTCCTCGTGGAACTGGAGCTGACGGAACCGTCCCTGTTCCTCGGCTACGCCGACGGCGCCGCGGACCGCCTGGCGACCGCCATCACAGGCACCCTGGGCCGCTGACCCAGCCCACCCCAAGATCTTGGGACGAAACGGCCGCGGGGGCGACCGTTCCGTCCCAAGATCGTATGGCGGGGCGTCGCCCCTCGCCACAAGCGACCTCTTGGCGACGCCGACACCCGCCCACCTCGCCAAGGGCGACCCCTTGGCGGCTCGGCATGGCGGGCGGCCTGCCACATGCGTACATCCGGCGGGCTGGGCGGCCGCGCCAATCGCCACATGTGAACCTCTGGCGAGACGCGGGCAGCTTCCCCTCACCAACTGTGCGCATCTGGCGAGCGCGGCAGCTCTGGACCCGCTAGATGTGCACTTCTTGCGACGTGCGCGGAGCCCTGACCCGCCAGAAGCGCACATCTGGCGACGCGCGAGCCCGCCAGGCCCGCCAGAAGTGCACATCTGGCGACGCGCGAGCCCGCCAGCCTCGCCAGAAGTGCACATGTGGCGACGCGCGAGCCCGCCAGCCTCGCCAGAAGCTCACATGTGGTGGCGGCGGCGACGCTCAGCCTCGCCAAAGGCGCACTTCTGGCGGCGTGCGAGCCCGCTAGCCCCGCCAGAAGCGCACTTCTGGCGGCGTGCGAGCCCGCTAGCCCCGCCAAAAGCGCACTTCTGGCGGCGTGACGGCGGTTCTGTGTCGGCACGTGCGCGGCTGGCGGCGTGATGGCTCTCGGGTCCGCGGGTGGCGCGGGGGTGCAACCTGGCGGGGCGGTGGGGCGTCATGGTCACGACGCTCCACTGGGGAGCGGCCTAGGGGGTGTCGGTGACGACGGGGTGGGCAGAGGTCTACGAGACCCGGTACAGGCGGCTGGTGACCCTGGTCGCGGCCATTACCGGGTCGGTGACCGAGGCGGAGGAGGCCGTCCAGGAGGCCTTCGTCCGCGCTCTCGGCCTCACGGGGCGGCGCGCCGTGGTCGAGGACCCGGAAGCGTGGCTGTACCGGGTCGCGGTGAACTACTCGCGCTCGCGGGTGCGCCGGCTGCTGACCGCGCGCCGGTTCGCGCCGAATCTAGCGGCCGGTCCACCGGGGCCCGACGAGCATGGCCGGGCGGACACCCGGGTCGCGCTGCTGGCCGCGCTGCGGACGTTCCGTTCGCGCAACGCGAGGCGCTGGCCCTGCACTACCTGGCCGATCTGCCGATCGAGGAGATCGCCACCCGTACGGGAACCCCGGTCGGCACCGTCAAGGCCCGCCTCTCGCGCGGCCGCGACGCGCTCAGCCGGCTGATGGCCAGCGATAACACCGCGACAACGAACTCCACCCACACGATGACCATGAGTGCCGCCGCGAAGGGAGGCCGTCATGCCTGATCTCGACCTGTCCCGGGACTTCGCCGCCCTCGGTGACCACCTGGCCGGTGCCGTCCGCCAACCGGACTTCAGCGTGGTGCGCGACGCGCGCCGGCGGCGCACCGCCCATGTCGCCGTTGCCGCCGTCGCGGCGCTCGTCCTGCTCGCCTCGGGCGGGGTCGCCGCGGCGGTCGGTGGCCGGCCGACGGCCGCACCCGAGGTGGTGGCCACCGTGCCGTCGGTGACCGCGCCGACGGACGACGCCGAGCCCACGGACGACGCCGAACCCACGGCGGAGGCCGATCCCACGGACGACACCGGGCCGCCCTCGCTGCCGGAGGGCGACAGCATCGAGTCCGTCGACGTGACGCCGGACGGCGTCGTCTACGCGATCCGCGGGCGGTGCTCGGGCGACGACCCGTGCGCCGAGGGCGGTACGACGTACACGATGCTGCGCTACACCGCCGGGGACGGGTGGCGCGATCTCGGCGAGGTGGAGCGGCTGCAGATGGGCATCCAGGTGGTCGCGACGAGCGCCACGTTGGTGTGGACGGTCAGCGGCCCGTTCGTGCGCGGCTCGTCGAACGGCGGGGCGACCTGGCACGACTTCGAGCTGGACACGCAGGCGAACGCGTCGGGCCCCGCGGTGGTGGGCGCGTGGGGCAACGCGGCCTGGTTCGCCTGGGCCGACAAGGTCTACGTCGCGACGAACGGCGGCCAGCCCCGGCCCACCACGGCCCCGCCGAACGCCGACGCGCAGGTGGCGCAGGTGGTGTCCGGCGGGCCGAAGGTCGCGTACCTGCAGCGCGGCGGCGGCGACGCCCTGGTGTGGTACGTGACGACGGACGGCGGCGCGCGCTGGTCGACGCTGCCGGACGTGTGCCCGGTCGGCGGCACCCTCACGTCGCTGACCGTGGGGCCTGATGGCACCCGCTGGGGCATCTGCGACGGTCGGACCGGGCTACTCCTGATGTCGTCCGCGAACGGTACCCAGTGGCGCACGGTGGAGACGCTGGCCGCCGATGGCAGCGGCTACGAGGTCCACCCGACGACCACGGAGGTCTGGGTCGGCGGCGCCGCCGGCCGGATGTACCACAGCTCGGACCGGGAGAACTGGTTCTCGATGGCCGTCCCCGGGGTGGCGAACGGGCTGCGGTCCTGCCTCGGGCTGGGCGCCGGGGACGCGATGTGCCTGGTGTGGCCGAGCGGGTCGGGCAAGGTCGAGGTGCACCTCACGGTGAACACCGGCGCCAGGTGGTCGAAGACCGACCTGGTCGACTGAGGCCCGGTTGATCACGGCGGCCCGTCCCCACCCGGGGGCGGGCCGCCGTCAGCGACCGGCCAAAGCCGGGGCGGGGGAGGCGGGTACGACGTCCGCGGCGGGTGCGGTGACCCGCGCCCGCACCACGTCGTAGACGGCGAAGGTGGCGATCCAGACGAGGCACGAGCCGCCCATGTGCGCGGCGACGAGCGCCGCGGGCAGGTGCGTGAAGTACTGCACGAACCCGATCAGCCCCTGGGCCAGCTCCACGACCAGCAGGATCACGGCCGTCCGGGCGGGGCCTCCGGTTGCCTTCAAAACAAAGACCATGGCGATCGACAGGCCGATCAGCAGCATCACCAGGTCGACGTGCAGCTGGGAGATCATCTCCGGGTCGAGGCCCGTGCGGCGCGCCTTCTCGTCGCCGGCGTGCGGGCCGCTGCCGGTCACCACCACCCCGGCGACCAGGACCAGGGCGCTCACCACGACGAGTACGCCGCCGAGACGGCGTACCGCGGTGGGTGCCTGCCAGGACGGAGCGGGAGCCGCGCCCGTGGCGGCGACCAGCGCCCAGGCCGCGGCGATCACCGCCATGGAGGCCAGGAAGTGCAGGCCCACGACCCACGGGTTGAGGTCGCTGAGCACGGTGAAGCCGCCGATGACCGCCTGCGCGGGGATGCCGGCGAACACGAGCAGGGCCAGCCGGGTCTCGGTCCGGTCCCGGCCGCCGGCACGGCGGCGCGCCTCGGCCAGGACCACGCACAGCACGGCCAGCAGACCGACCACGAAGGTCAGCATGCGGTTGCCGAACTCGATCGCGCCGTGGATGCCCATGGCGGCCGTGGTGACGTAGGAGTCGTCGGTGCACCTGGGCCAGGTGGGGCAGCCGAGGCCGGAGCCGGTCAGCCGGACCACCCCGCCGGTGATCACGATGCCGACGTTGGCGGCCAGCGAGGCGAGCGCGAACCAGTTCAGGATGGTGCGGGAGACCGCCAGGGCGGTGAGACGTGACACCCGGTCATCGTACGGAGCGCGCTGACGTGGGCCGGATCACCATGGTTTCTTAGGTAACCCTGGTTTGCGGGGCACCGGCGAAATACGTAACGTTGACGTTGTGAAAACCCTGGCAAGCTCGAGTGAGGCGCCCGTCGAGGCGCCCGTCTCCGCAGCTCAGGGGGACCGTCGCACCCGCACGCGGGTGGCCGCGCTGCTCCTGGAGCACGGCGGCGCGACCGCCGGGGAGCTCGGCGAGCACCTGGGGCTGAGCCCCGCGGCGATCCGCAAGCACCTCGACGCCATGCTCGCGGACGGCCAGGTGGTCTCCCGCGAGCAGCCCGCGCAGGGGCGCCGGGGCCGGCCCGCCAAGATCTTCTCGCTCACCGACGCCGGGCGGGTGGCGTGTGGCCCGCATCACTACGACGACCTGGCCGGCGCCGCGCTGCGCTACCTGGCCCGTCAGCACGGCGACGCCGAGGTGGCCCGGTTCGCCGCCGCCCTGGTCGGCGCCCTGGAGGAGCGGTGCGAGGCCGCCATGGGGCAGGGGGGTGACGACCCTCTCCTGCGGGCGGAGGCGCTCGCCGACGCCCTCTCCGCCGAGGGCTACGCTGCCAGCGCCACGGTGATCGCGTCGGGCGGGCAGCTGTGCCAGCACCACTGCCCGGTCGCGCACGTCGCCGCCGAGTTCCCGCAGCTGTGCGAGGCCGAGACCCAGGTGATCTCCCGCCTGGTGGGGTCGCACGTGCAGCGACTCGCGACGATCGCCCACGGCGACGGCGTGTGCACCACCTACATCCCGACCCGTCCGTTGCCGCTAGTCACAAGGAAAGCCGAGAAGGTGCAGCAGTCATGACCGAAACCGCAGCTGACCAGCTTGCCGGCCTGGGCAATTACGAGTACGGCTGGGCGGACACCGACGTCGCCGGAGCCAACGCCCGCCGTGGCCTCAACGAGGACGTCGTGCGCGACATCTCGGCCCGCAAGAACGAGCCCGAGTGGATGCTCGACCTGCGGCTGAAGGGCCTGCGGCTGTTCGACCGCAAGCCCATGCCGAACTGGGGCGCCGACCTCACGGGCATCGACTTCGACAACATCAAGTACTTCGTGCGCTCGACGGAGAAGCAGGCCGCGAGCTGGGACGAGCTGCCCGAGGACATCAAGAACACGTACGACCGGCTGGGCATCCCGGAGGCGGAGAAGCAGCGCCTCGTCGCGGGCGTTGCCGCGCAGTACGAGTCCGAGGTGGTCTACCACAAGATCCGTGAGGACCTGGAGCAGCAGGGCGTCATCTTCCTCGACACCGACACCGGTCTCAAGGAGCACGAGGACATCTTCAAGGAGTACTTCGGCACGGTCATCCCGGTGGGCGACAACAAGTTCGCCTCGCTGAACACGGCCGTGTGGTCCGGCGGCAGCTTCATCTACGTGCCGAAGGGCGTGCACGTGGAGATCCCGCTGCAGGCGTACTTCCGGATCAACACCGAGAACATGGGCCAGTTCGAGCGGACGCTGATCATCGTCGACGAGGACGCCTACGTCCACTACGTCGAGGGCTGCACCGCGCCGATCTACTCGTCCGACTCGCTGCACTCCGCGGTCGTCGAGATCATCGTGAAGAAGGGCGCCCGCTGCCGGTACACGACCATCCAGAACTGGTCGAACAACGTCTACAACCTGGTCACCAAGCGCGCCGTGGCGCACGAGGGCGCGACCATGGAGTGGATCGACGGCAACATCGGCTCCAAGGTGACGATGAAGTACCCGGCCGTCTACATGGTCGGCGAGCACGCCAAGGGCGAGGTGCTCTCCGTGGCCATGGCCGGCGAGGGCCAGCACCAGGACGCCGGCGCCAAGATGGTGCACGCCGCGCCGCGCACGTCCAGCACGATCATCTCCAAGTCGATCGCCCGGGGCGGCGGCCGCACGAGCTACCGCGGCCTGGTGCAGGTGCTGGAGGGCTCCAGCGCCAGCAGGTCGACCGTGAAGTGCGACGCGCTGCTGGTGGACACGATCTCCCGCTCCGACACGTACCCCTATGTGGACATCCGCGAGGACGACGTGGCCATGGGCCACGAGGCGACCGTCTCGAAGGTCTCCGAGGACCAGCTCTTCTACCTGATGAGCCGCGGTCTGTCCGAGGACGAGGCGATGGCGATGATCGTCCGTGGCTTCATCGAGCCGATCGCCAAGGAACTGCCCATGGAGTACGCGCTGGAGCTGAACCGGCTCATCGAACTGCAGATGGAAGGGGCTGTGGGCTGACCGGCCCGACCGCACGATGACTCAGACACTCATGCCCCAGCAGGCCGAGGCCGGCAAGCCCGCCAAGACCAAGTCGCAGAGCCTGCGCTCGTACGACGTCGCCGACTTCCCCGCCCTCACCGGGCGCGAGGAGGAGTGGCGGTTCACCCCGCTCAAGCGCCTGCGGGGCCTCGACTCCGCCGACGGCTCGGCGTCCGCGTCGGCCGGCCTCCTGCGGGAGTACGCCGACCTGCCGGCCGGCGTGGCCGTGACCACTGTGGACTCCTCCGACCCGCGCGTCGGCTCCGCGCTGACCCCGTTCGACCGGATCAGCGCCCTCGCGTACGGCCACGCCGCGCAGGCGCAGGTCGTCTCCATCGCGCGCGGTGCGGAGCTGGCCTCGCCGGTCCTGTTGACCGTGAAGGGCACCGGCGTCGAGGGCCTGACGTTCGCGCACTCCGTGATCGAGGTGGGCGCGCTCGCCGAGGCGACCGTGGTGCTGGAGCAGACCGGCTCGACCACGCTGGCCGACAACCTTGAGGTGATCGTCGGCGACGGCGCCCGCCTCACGCTGGTCACGGTCGCCGACTGGGCGCCCGACGCGGTGCAGGCGCAGCACGTGAAGCTCCAGCTGGGCCGCGACGCCAAGGTGAGCCACGTGCAGGTGTCGCTCGGCGGCGACCTGGTCCGGCAGTACACGTCGGTCGACTACACCGGCCGGGGCGGCGACGCCGACCTGTTCGGCCTCTACTTCGCCGACGGGGGCCAGCACCTGGAGCACCGCCTGCTGGTGGACCACTCGGTGCCCGACTGCCGCAGCCACGTCACCTACCGGGGCGCGCTGCAGGGCCAGGGCGCGCACACGGTGTGGGTCGGCGACGTGCTGATCCAGGCCGACGCGACGGGCACCGACACGTACGAGGTGAACCGCAACCTGGTCCTGTCCGACGGCGCCCGCGCCGACTCGGTGCCGAACCTGGAGATCGAGACCGGCGAGGTCGCCGGGGCGGGCCACGCGAGCGCGACCGGCCGATTCGACGACGAGCAGCTGTTCTACCTGATGGCGCGGGGCATCCCGGAGACCGACGCCCGCCGCCTGGTGGTGCGCGGCTTCTTCGCCGAACTGCTCGGCAAGATTCCGGTCGAGTCCCTGCGCGAGCGCCTGGCCGACACGGTCGAGTCCCGACTCACCGAAGGTGAGTCCCAGCAGGACAGCCTCTCGGAGTCCGCTTCATGAGCGAGTTGACCTTCGTCCGCGCGTGCGCGGCGGCCGACGTGGCCGTCGGGCATGCCGTGCCGATCGACCTGGACGGCACCGAGATCGCGGTCGTGCACGCCGAGGACGGCAACTTCTACGCCGTCTACGACGAGTGCTCGCACCAGTCGGTCCCGCTGTCCGAGGGCGAGGTGGACGGCTGCACCCTGGAGTGCTGGCTGCACGGCTCCCGCTTCGACCTGCGCACCGGCGAGCCGTCGGGCCTGCCCGCCACCGAGCCCGTCCCCGTCTATCCCGTCGAGGTCCGCGACGGCGACATCTACGTCAGTCTGACGCCGAGTAATGGAGTTGTAGCACCATGAGCGAACTCGTAATCCGCGACCTGCAGGTGTCGGTCAAGCTGCCCGAGGGCCAGCTCAAGCCGATCCTGCACGGGGTGGACCTCACGGTGAAGGCCGGCGAGACCCACGCCATCATGGGCCCCAACGGCTCGGGCAAGTCCACGCTGGCGTACTCGATCGCGGGCCACCCGAAGTACGAGATCACCGGCGGTTCGGTGACGTTGGACGGCGCCGATGTCCTCGCGATGACGGTCGACGAGCGCGCCCGCGCCGGCCTGTTCCTCGCCATGCAGTACCCGGTCGAGGTCCCCGGCGTGTCCGTGGCCAACTTCCTGCGCACGGCGAAGACCGCCGTCGACGGCGAGGCGCCGAAGCTGCGCACCTGGGGCGGCGAGCTCAAGGGCGCGATGGAGCGCCTCGGCATGGACCCGGCGTTCGCCCAGCGCAACGTCAACGAGGGCTTCTCCGGCGGCGAGAAGAAGCGGCACGAGATCGTGCAGCTGGAGCTGCTCAAGCCGAAGATCGCCATCCTGGACGAGACCGACTCGGGCCTCGACGTGGACGCGCTGCGCGTCGTCAGCGAGGGCGTGAACCGCGTCCGCGACACCGGCGACACCGGCGTCCTGCTGATCACCCACTACACCCGGATCCTGCGGTACGTGAAGCCCGACTTCGTGCACGTTTTCGTCGACGGCCGCATCGTCGAGGAGGGCGGGCCGGAGCTGGCCGAGCGCCTCGAGGACCAGGGCTACGACCGTTACAAGGTCGGCGCGGGGCCGGCCGCCGCCTGAGCGAGGAGCCACTAGACATGACCGCCACGTCGATCGTGATCCCGGACGGGATGCCGCAGTACGAGGACCAGCCGCGTTTCGACCCGGCGTTGATCCGTGCGGACTTCCCGATCCTGGATCGCGAGGTCAACGGGCACCCGCTGGTCTATCTCGACTCCGGCAACACGTCGCAGAAGCCGCGCCAGGTGATCGACGCGATCAACGAGCACCTGGCCCGGCACAACGGCAACGTGTCCCGCTCGGTGCACACGCTGGGCACCGAGGCGACGCTGGCGTACGAGGGCGCCCGGGCCAAGGTGGCGGCGTTCATCAACGCGCCGTCGCCCGACGAGGTGGTCTTCACGAAGAACTCCACCGAGGCGATCAACCTGGTGGCGTACTCGTTCCTCAACGCGTCCCTGTCGCCCAAGGGTGACCCCCGCTTCAAGCTGGGCCCCGGCGACGAGATCGTGATCTCGGAAATGGAGCACCACTCCAACATCGTCCCGTGGCAGCTCCTCGCGGAGCGCACGGGCGCGACGGTGCGCTGGTTCGGCATCACGGACGCGGGCCGGCTCGACGAGTCCGAACTCGACGAGCTGATCAACGAGCGCACGAAGATCGTCTCGATCGTGCACTACTCGAACATCCTCGGCACGATCAACGCGACCAGCCGGATCACCGCGCGGGTGCGCGAGGTCGGCGCGCTGCTCATGCTCGACTGCTCGCAGTCGGTGCCGCACCTGCCGATGGACGTCGTCGACTACGACGTGGACTTCATCGCGTTCACCGGCCACAAGATGCTCGGCCCGACCGGCATCGGCGTGCTGTGGGGCCGCGGCGAGCTGCTCGCCGCGATGCCGCCGTTCCTCGGCGGCGGCTCGATGATCGAGACGGTGACCATGGGCGGGTCGACGTTCGCGCCGCCCCCGATGCGCTTCGAGGCCGGCACGCCGCCGATCGCGGAGGCCGTGGGGCTCGGCGCCGCGGTCGACTACCTGTCCGCCGTGGGCATGAAGGCCATCAGCTGGTACGAGAAGGAGCTCACCGCGTACGCGCTGGACGCACTCCAGACGGTGCCCGGGCTCCGGCTGTTCGGGCCTAAGGTCCCGGTGGGTCGGGGCGGTACGCTCTCCTTCGACCTCGACGGCATCCACCCCCACGACGTGGGGCAGGTCCTCGACGCGGAGGGCGTTCAGGTGCGCGTGGGTCATCACTGCGCCCGCCCGACGTGCGTGCGCTTTGGCGTTCCGGCCATGACCAGGGCATCGTTGTACCTGTACAACACGACCGCCGACATCGACGCCCTGGTCGCGGGCCTGGAGAAGGTTCGAAAGGTGTTCGCGTAATGCAGCTCGACCAGCTGTACCAGGAGATCATCCTCGACCACTACAAGAAGCCACGTGGTCGGGGCCTCCGGGAGCCGTACGACACCGAGGCGCACCACGTCAACCCGACGTGCGGCGACGAGATCACCCTGCGGGTCACGCTCGACGGCGAGCGCATCACGGACGTCTCCTACGACGGCATGGGCTGCTCGATCAGCCAGGCCTCGGCGAGCGTCCTGCACGAACTGCTCGTCGGCAAGCCGGTGCCCGACGCCCTGACCCGGCTGGACGCGTTCACCGAACTGCTCGGCGGCCGTGGTCAGGTGGAACCGGACGAGGCCGTCCTGGAGGACGCGGTCGCGTTCGCCGGCGTGGCGAAGTACCCCGCGCGGGTGAAGTGCGCGCTGCTGTCCTGGATGGCGTTCAAGGACGCGCTGGCGCGCGCGGTCGACTCAAGCGACGACAACAGCGGCGAGATCAAGGTGGGGGCATGAGCGAGACCGTAGAGACACCCGCGACCGGTTCGGCGACCGTGGCCGACGTCGAGGAGGCCATGCGCGACGTCGTCGACCCGGAGCTGGGCATCAACGTCGTCGACCTGGGCCTCGTCTACGGGGTGCACATCGACGGCGAGAACGTGGCCACGATCGACATGACGCTGACGTCGGCCGCCTGCCCGCTCACCGACGTGATCGAGGAGCAGGCCCGCGCCGCCCTGACCGGCGGCCCGGGTGGCGGCATCGTGAGCGACTTCCGCATCAACTGGGTCTGGCTCCCCCCGTGGGGCCCCGACAAGATCACCGACGACGGCCGCGACCAGCTCCGCGCCCTCGGCTTCAACGTCTGACGCCCAGTTCTTCGGTGATGTTGTGGTGATGTCCGAGTTGGTGAACTTGTTGACGGCGTCGCCGAGGTAGGTCGGCTCGGAGCCCTTTGCCACGTCCTTGTACATCGCGCGGGCGTGGATGCTCGACTGGCCCTTGACGACGATCTGGCGCAGGGTCGCGGTGTCGCCCCAGTTGGTGTTGATGCCGGCGATTGTTCAGCAGCACGTTGGTCACGTCGACGTGCCGGGTGTAGCTGTTCGTGCAGTTGCCGCACGCCCGGTAGAGAATGTTTCAGCACCTGACGTGGGGCCCTACCCTCGACGGTGTGGAGAGCGACCAACCCCGATTCGTTGTCTGTGGCCACGACACCCTGACGTACCGGCTCGTGGAGCACCTGGTCGAGCGCTACAACGGCGACGTCACCGTCATCCTGCCGCCCGATGCGCTGGGGCAGAGCAAGGGCATCGCGGCGCTGCCCGGCGTGCGGATCGTCGAGGCGGAACGCCCGACCGCGGCGGCGTTGACCGAGGCCGGGCTGGCCGGCGCCGACGCGCTCGCGCTCGTCGAGCAGAACGACGGCGGCAACGTCGACGCCGCCCTCGTCGCCCGCGAGCTGAACCCCTCGATCCGGATCGTGCTGCGCATCTTCAGCCGCGGCCTCACCGAGGGCGTGCGGCGGCTGCTGCCCGGCTGCGCCGTGCTCTCCTCATCCGCTCTTGCCACGCCCGCGTTCGTGGCGGCCGCGCTGGGGGAGACCGCCCCCGCGTACGTGCGGCTGCCCGACCGGACGCTGTTCGAGGCCCGTCGCGAGGACGTGGACGAACACGACATCCTCTGTGGACTCGCGAGCAACGGCCGGGAGGATCCCGATCTCCTGCCGTCCGACGACGCGGCGGCCGACCTGGTCCTCGCGGTCAACCCGCCGGCGGCCGCCCGCATCGCCGCGCCGCGCCGCCCGCGCCGGCCGTTGCGCGCGCTCTACCGCCTGGTCGGGCGGCGGTTGTCGATCGCGTTCGGGGTGGTGACCGGGCTGGTGGTCGCGAGCGCGGTCGCGCTGGCGCTCATCAAGGACGTCAGCGTGGCGCAGGCCGCGTACCTGACGATCCTCAACACCGTGGGCGGGGCGAACGCCGACCTCGGCGCGCCCGCCGCCGAGAAGGTCGTGCAGACGGTGCTGACGCTGGCCAGCATCGCGCTCCTGCCGCTGCTCACCGCGATCGTGGTCGACTCGATGGCCAAGGCGCGGCTCGCGATCACCACCGGCGTGCTGACCGGACCGCTCGCGGACCACGTCGTGGTCGTCGGGCTCGGCGACGTGGGCGCCCGGGTGATCCGCGCCCTGCACAGCTTCGACATCGACGTGGTGGCGATCGAGCGCTCGCCCGACGCGCGCGGCGTGTCCGTCGCCCGTGAGCTGCGGGTGCCGGTCATCTTCGGTGACGGCGCGCACTCCGAGACCCTGCGGGCCGCGTGGGTGCCGCAGTGTCGGGCGCTGATCGTCCTCACCACCGACGACGTCGCCAACCTGGAGACCGCGCTCGTCGGCCAGACCATGCGGGACGACCTGCGCGTGGTCGTCCGCCTCTTCGACGGCGACATGGCCGACCGGGTCGAGCGGACGTTCCCCAACACGGCCTCGCGCAGCGTCTCGCACCTCGCGGCGCCCGCGTTCGCGGCGGCGATGCTGGGCCGGGAGGTGATCGGCACGATCCCGGTGGGTCGGCGGCTGCTGCTCGTCGCCGAGTTGTCCGTCGGGGCGGGCTCGCGGCTGGAGGCCCGGCCGGCGGGCGAGGTGTCCACGCCCGGGCAGGCCCGGCTGCTCGCGGTGCGGACGGGCCGGGGGACGCAGACGCTCTGGTCGCCGCCCTACGGGCGGGCGCTGGCCCGTACGGACCGGCTCGTGGTCCTGGCGACGCGGACGGGGCTGGCCGACCTGCTGGCCCGCACGGAGCCGTCGACCGACCACCACGTCCCGCTGCTCACCCACGACGCCCCGCTACCGCGGCCCCGGCACCGCGCGGAGTAGCCGTGTCCGCATACGCCCGTGTCCGTCCACGCCATCGCCGCGCGGTGGGGGTTCACCAGCCCGCCACAGTTCACCCGCGCCTTCGTCGCCCGGTACGGCGTGCCGCCCGGCGAGTACCGGCGGGGGACGCGCGGATAGTCGACGACTACCCGCCGCTGCCCCACCGGAGCAGCCAGTTCGTGTCCGGGTCGCCCGCCGCGGGGGGCGTGCTCGGCGGCGGGTCCTCCGGGGCGGACTCGACCATGTCCGACGGATGGACCCGGTCCGGCAGCGCCCGCCACTTGGACGTGGACTCCCGTGGCGCGTCTTCGGAGTG
Organism: Luedemannella flava; assembly: GCF_039528515.1. Classification (NCBI taxonomy): domain Bacteria; kingdom Bacillati; phylum Actinomycetota; class Actinomycetes; order Micromonosporales; family Micromonosporaceae; genus Luedemannella; species Luedemannella flava. The sequence goes on along the minus strand of NZ_BAAALT010000028.1, from coordinate 58,835 downwards.
CTGCGGTTCGTCTGCCATAGCTGACCTCATCCGCCTAGTGTGCGCCCCCGCCCCGGGCCTCCGCGACGCCCTTGTTGGCCAGCGCGTCGGCGCGCTCGTTGCCGGGGTCGCCCGCGTGGCCCTTGACCCACAGCCACTCGATCTGGTGGCGGGCGGACGCGGTGGACAGCCGCTGCCACAGGTCGGCGTTCTTCACCGGCTGCTTGCCGGCGGTGCGCCAGCCGTTGCGCTGCCACCCGGCCAGCCACTGGGTGATGCCGGTGCGCACGTAGACGCTGTCGGTGTGCAGGCGCACCACGGCCGGGCGGGTGAGGTGCTCCAGCGCCTCGATGGCGGCCATGAGCTCCATGCGGTTGTTGGTGGTCGGGCCGGGGTCGCCGCCGTGCAGCTCCTTGACGTGCGCGCCGTAGCGCAGCACCGCGCCCCAGCCGCCCGGCCCCGGGTTGCCGCTGCACGCGCCGTCCGTGTAGATCTCGACAACCTTTTCCGCCATGCGGGCACGGTACCGGGTCGCCGCCGATTTGCCGGTTACCCGGTCACCCGCAAGGATCACACCCATGGTGGTACGGCCCGGAGCGCTCCTGTTCGACTTCGGCGGCGTGCTGGCCGACTTCGCCGGCAAGGCGGACTGGATGCCGGCCCTCGTCGACCGGGTCACCGGGCTGACCGGCGGGGCGCTGAGCGCCGCCGAGATCGAGGCGGACATCACGGCTGGCCGGCGGGCGTACTCGCAGTGGCGTGACGCCCTCGCCCGTACCCCCGAGCCGGAGGAGCTGACGCACGAGGCGTTCTGGGCGGACTTCGTGGCGGGGGACTGGCCCGCGGCGGCTCGGGCGGCCGTCGGCGCGCACGCCACCGAGCTGGTCCGCGCCTGGACGCAGCGTCCGTGGGGGGTCCGGCCCGGGGTGCGCGAGTCGCTGGAGGCGGCACGGGCGGCCGGTGTGCCGGCGGCGGTGGTGAGCAACACGCTGTGCGGGGCGCCGATGCGGGAGTTCCTGGCGGCCGAGGGCCTCGCGGAGTACTTCGGGGTGCTGCTCTTCAGCGACGAGGTGGGCATCCGCAAGCCGAACCCGCGCTTCGCCCACCTGGCGCTGGACGCGCTGGGCGTGCCGGCCGACGCGGCGTGGTTCATGGACGACCAGCTCAGCCGGGGCATCCTCTGCGCGCGCCGGGCGGGCGTCGCCACGGCCGTGCACGTCTACGACGGCCCGCCGGCCGCGGCGGCCCCGGAGGGCCCACCGGTGGACAGCGACCGGCCGCCGGCGCGGGCCGGCGAGGAGGCGGCCGCCCTGAGCCGCGCGAACTCCGCCCGTTTCGCACCTGACGTAACCGTCCCGACGATGACCGCCTTCCACGCCCTGCTTGTCGGTTCGCTGAGCTAATCCGGTCGAGGTCAGCGGGCCGCGTCTGGCACAGTTGCCCTCCGTGACCGACGCGTTGATCTCCGGGCTGCTCGCCGGGTACGGCATCGCCGTGCCGGTGGGCGCCATCGCCGTGCTCATCATCAGCCTGACCGCCCGGACGACGTTCGCGGTGGGGGCAGGTGCGGCGCTCGGCGTGGCCACGGCCGACGGGATCTACGCGCTGGCCGCCGTGCTCGGCGGGGCGGCGCTGGCCAACGCGATCGCCCCGGTCGCCACCCCGATGCGGTGGATCGCCGCCGGCGCGCTGCTCGTCATCGCCGTGCGGACGGCCGTATCCGCCGTGCGCCACTACCGCGACCCCGCCCGGGCGGCCTCGACGAGAGGCAAGGGGCTGACCACGCCCGGCCGGGCGTACGTGGCGCTGCTCGGGCTCACGATCCTGAACCCGGCGACGATCATCTACTTCGCGGCCCTCGTGCTGGGCCGGCAGGCGACCGGTGACCGGTCGCCTGCCGCCTCGGTGGTGTTCGTGGTGGCCGCGTTCGTCGCGTCCGCGAGCTGGCAGTTCCTGCTGGCCGCCGGCGGCACCGCGGTGGGCCGGGTCCTCACCGGCCCCCGCGGCCGCCTGATCACCGCCGTCCTGTCCAGCGTGGTGATCGTGATCCTTGCGGGTTGGCTCCTGCTGGGCTAACGCAGTGGCTGTCGGTCGTTAGCGGGCTGGTGGCGTCGCCCAAGGGCTGCCGTTCTCTTCCAGGGCCGCGCGGAACTTGCGGATGGTCGGAGGACCGTCGGAGCCACAGCCGCCGTCGGGGCCGTCCCAGTCGCGGACCTCGTAGACCGCTGAGGTCGGGGTCTCCTGAATGCGTGCGGTGAGCGGCCACCCGTCATCGGCGAGGTCGCAGACGGTCACCACGTAGAAGGTGTGGGTGAAGCCCGGGATCACGCTGACGTAACCGAGATACGTCGTGCCGCTGCCGGTCTGGTAGAGGCGAGCTTCGATCTTTGTCTCAGTCGCCGTATTCGTCACCGTCCACCCGATGGTGCCCGCGGCGTGGGCGGGAGTCGCCGGTAGGACGACGCCAGCGACGAGCAGGGCCAAGCCTGCGATGGATGACATGACGCGTTGTCTCATCACGTTCCCCGTGTGAGTTGGCAGGCGTGATTGCCTGTGGCACGCACGCAATCAGTCCACATCGGATGATCGTGCCCCGTCATCGTTACGTTACAAGACAAGGCCGAGGCGGAAACGAAGCCGCTGACAATCGGTTGTATCCAACTTGGGATCCAACGAATCGAGGGTCCGCAATGTCGGCAACGGTTCCGGCTCTTCCCTATCCGTTCAGCTTCGACCCGGCGACCACGGCGCTCGTCGTCATCGACATGCAGCGCGACTTCCTGGAGCCGGGCGGCTTCGGGGAGAGCCTGGGCAACGACGTCGAGCAGCTGCGTCGCACGATCGCGCCGACCGAGGCGCTGCTCGCCGGGTGCCGCGAGCTCGGCCTTTTCATCATCCACACGAGGGAGGGCCACCTGCCCGACCTCTCCGACTGCCCGCCCGCCAAGCTCCGGCGCGGCAAGCCGAGCATGCGCATCGGTGACCCCGGCCCGCGCGGGCGCATCCTCATCCGCGGCGAGGAGGGCCACGACATCGTCGACGAACTCGCGCCGCAGCCCGGCGAGCCCGTCATCGACAAGCCCGGCAAGGGCGCCTTCTACGCCACCGAACTCGGCGACCTGCTCGCCGAAAAGGGCATCACCAGCCTCGTCGTGGTCGGCGTCACCACCGAGGTGTGCGTGCACACCACCGTGCGGGAGGCCAACGACCGGGGGTACGAGTGCCTGGTCCTGTCCGACTGCGTCGGTTCCTACTTCCCCGAGTTCCAACGCATCGGCCTGGAGATGGTCGCCGCACAGGGCGGCATCTTCGGCTGGGTCGCCACGTCCACCGACTTCATGGCGGCCCTGCGGGAGGCCGAGGTTCCCGTCTGACGCGAGGAGTGCGCCATGGTCAAACTCCCGACCCTCAAACTCGACCCGAATCTGCCCCTCTGGGTGCGCGGCGACACCAACGCGTTCTCCGGACTCGGCATCAACGTCCTGGTCAACGTCCTCACGCTGACCGCGCTGTGCATCGGCGTCGTGCACCTGCCCGCCGGCGACGTGTACGGCACGATCCTGCCGGCGCTCGGCATCGCGCTCGTGGCCGGCAACATCTACTACACCGTCCTGGCGCGGCGGCTCGCGGTCCGGGAGAACCGCGCCGACGTCACGGCGATGCCGTACGGGCCGAGCGTCCCGCACATGTTCATCGTCGTGTTCCTGATCATGCTGCCGATCTACCTGCAGACCAAGGACGCCGTGCGCGCCTGGGAGGCGGGGCTCGCGTGGGCGTTCATCATCGGCGTCATCGTGCTCATCGGGGCGTTCGTCGGGCCGTACATCCGGAAGTTCGCGCCGCGCGCCGCGCTGCTCGGCACGCTTGCCGGCATCTCCGTCACCTTCATCTCGATGCTGCCGGCCGCCCGCATGTGGGCGCTCGCGTGGGTCGCGCTGCCGGTGTTCGCGCTGCTGCTCATCGGCCTGCTCACCGACATCAGGCTGCCCGGCAACATCCCGATCAGCCTGGCCGCCCTGCTCGTCGGCACGGCGATCGCCTGGGTCGGCGGCGTCATGTCCGCGCCGGACGTGTCCGCGGCGGCCAAGGACATCGCGTTCGCGTTCCCCAGCTTCCACTTCGACCTGCTCGGCGCCGGGCTGTCCGACATCGGGCCGCTGCTGGCCACCGCCATCCCGTTGGGCGTCTACAACTTCACCGAGGGCATGTCGAACGTCGAGAGCGCGGCGGCGGCGGGGGACAGCTACAACCTTCGCAGCGTGCTGCTCGCCGACGGCGCGGGCGCGCTCGTCGGCGCCTGCCTCGGCTCGCCGTTCCCGCCGGCCGTGTACATCGGCCACCCCGGCTGGAAGAAGGCGGGCGGACGCAGCGGGTACTCGATGGCCACCGGGGTGGCGATCGCGCTGCTCTGCTTCTTCGGGCTGTTCGGGCTCCTGGGGGCGGTCCTGCCGCTGCCGGCGATCGTGCCGATCCTGCTCTACATCGGCCTGCTCATCGGCGCCCAGGCGTTCCAGCACACGCCGCGCATCCACGCGGCCGCCGTGGTCGCCGCGCTGATACCCAACATCGCCTCGTGGGCGGCCGGCCTGATCGACAACGTGCTCGGCGCGGCCGGCACGAGCGCGGCCGCCGTCGGCGACGAGGCGCTGGCCAACGCCGGCGTCTTCTACGCCGGCCTCAACACGCTCGGCCAGGGCGCCATCCTGGTCGGCTTGCTGCTGGGCGCGATCGTCGCGTTCATCATCGACAAACGTTTCCTCATGGCCGCCATCTTCGCGGCGGTCGCGGCGCTGCTGTCGTTCGTCGGTCTCATCCACGCGCCCGAGGTCGCGTGGAACGCCAACGGGCCGGTGGCGCTGGGCTACCTGTTCCTCGCCCTGGTCTGCGGGCTGTTCGCGCTGACCCGCCCGGCCCCGCGCGAGCCGGACGCCGAGGAACTGGCCCTGGACGCCGAACACGGCGGCGCTCCCGCCAAGGCCCCCGAACCGGCGGCCGTCTGACTTTCCTCGGGTCCCCCACAGGATCTTGGGGCCAAACCGTACCTACCGGTGCGGTTTGGCCCCAAGATTCATATGCTTCATCGCCTCGCGGACCGACAGCGGGGACAAGGGGGTACGGGCGACGAAGGCGCGGACCGCCTCCGGGTCCGTCCGGGCGTACTCCCGCAGCGCCCAGCCGATCGCCTTGCGGATGAAGAAGTCCCTGTGACCCGACTGCTTCACGCAGTAGGCGAAGAGCCGCTCCTCGTTGGTCGCCGCGCCGTAGCGCAGCTGGTGCAGCAGCGCCGTGCGCGCCACCCACAGGTTGTCGTCGGTGATCCACCGGTCCATGACCTCGCCCAGTTCCGGATGGGCGGCGACGAGCGGGCCGACGGTGTGCGCGGCGAGCGCGTCGACGGAGTCCCACCACGACTTCGTGGTGATGAGCGTCCGCGCGGTCGGCAGGAACCCGGCCGGGCACCGCTTGACGAAGCGGCGCAGCACGAAGCAGGCCGCGTACTGGTACTCCCGCTCGGGCAGGTCCCAGCAGGCGAGCGCGAGCGCGCGCAGGTCGTCCCCGGTCGGCGCGCCCAGTCCCGTCAGGGCGGCCCGGACGAGGGTCTTCTGGGCCGGCGCGCCGATGCCCAGGAACGGGAACTGGTCTCGCATGTAGGCCCGCATCGCGACCGCCCGTTCGGGGTCGCGGGCCGCCTCGAACGCCGCGGCCAGCCGGGTGAGGAACGCCTCGTGCACGGGCCCAGAATTTCAGATGCGGCCGGTGGCAGACTGGCGACGTGGACATCGAGTCGGCGCAACACTGGTGGCAGCCCGTCCCGGGCTGGCTGAACACGGCCTCCTACGGCCTGCCGCCCCAGCAGGCCATCGACGAGCTCGCGGTGGCCACCGACGACTGGCGCACCGGCCGGGTGTCCTGGGAGGGGTGGGACACCTCGACCGCCCGCGCCCGGGCGGCGTTCGCCCGCATCGTCGGCGTCGACGCCACCGACGTGGCCGTCGGGTCGCAGGTGTCGCAGCTGCTCGCGCCCGTCGCGGCCGCGATCCCCGACCGCAGCCGGGTGGTCTGCGTCGACATCGACTTCACGTCCAACCTGTTCCCCTGGATGGTGCACGCCGACCGGGGCGTGCGGGTGCGCACGGTGCCGGTGTCCGGGCTGGTCGAGGCGGCCGCCGACGCGGACGTGGTCGCGTTCAGCCTGGTGCAGTCCGCCACCGGCGAGGTCGCCGACTACACCGAGGTGTGCCGGGTGGCCCGCGCCGCCGGCGCGCTGACGGTCGTCGACGCCACCCAGGCGTGCGGCTGGCTGCCGTTCGACGCCGCGCTCGCGGACGTCGTGGTCGTCGGGGCGTACAAGTGGCTCATGTCCCCGCGTGGGACCGGGTTCGCCTATCTCAGCCCGGAGGTCCGCGACCGGTTCCGGCCGATCGCCGCCGGCTGGTACGCCGGCGACGACCCGCACGGCTCCTACTACGGGCTGCCGCTGCGGCTGGCCACCACGGCCCGCCGGTTCGACATCTCGCCGGCCTGGCTCGCCTGGGTCGGCACCGCGCCCGCCCTGGAGGTCGTCGAGCAGCTCGGCGTCGCGGCGATCCACGACCACGACCTGTCGCTCGCCAACCGGTTCCGGGCCGGGCTCGGCCTGCCGCCGGGTGATAGCGCCATCGTGTGCGTCGACGTCCCGGGCGCCGAGGACCGCCTCGCGGCCGCCGGCGTGCGCGCCGCCGTCCGCGCCGGGCGCGTGCGCGCCTCCTTCCACGTCTACAACACGGTCGCCGACGTGGATCTCGCGCTGGCGGCCCTGACCCGGTGAGCGGGCGGCCGGCGGGACCGCGCTGGGTCGAGGTCGACCCGGCCCGGCTGCCGAAGTGGCTGGCCACGTTCTCCGAGCGCCACGGCACGCCCGTCGAAACCATCCGGGGGTACGCCGTGGAGCTCGCGGCGCCCGACGGCTCGACGGCGGTCCTGCACCCGCCGCCCGGGGCGGCCGCGCCGGCGAGCCTCGCGGCGCTGGTCACCGACGCCGCGGTGGTGCGGCGGGTGGGCCTGCTGCTCGCCCGCAAGGGCGCCGTCGCGGTCGGGGTGGCGCTCGGCGAGTCCCTGGAGGCGTCCAAGGTCGACAGCCACTACGTGCAGGGCCGCACCGCCGCGGGCGGCTGGTCCCAGCAGCGCTTCGCCCGCCGCCGCGACAACCAGGCCAAGGCGGCCGCCGGGGACGCCGCAGACCTGGTCGTCCGCCTGCTCGTCCCCGTCGTCGGAAACCTGGCGGCCGTCGTGACGGGCGGCGACCGGCGCGCGGTGGACGCGGTGCTCGCCGACCCCCGGTTGGCGGCCGTCGCGGCACTGCGCGCCCCACGCCTGCTCGACGTGCCGGAGCCGCGCCTGGTCGTCCTGCAGGAGGCGGCCCGCCGCGCCCGCGCGGTCCCGATCCTCATCGACGACCGCGCGTAGGGGGCGTGGCGAATAGGGGGTCGCTATCCGGTCCGAATTCGCCACACCTGCGGGATGGGACGTTGGCGTGAGGTCAGTATCGTTCGGGCATGCCCGGCATTGACCTTCCCGTCCGGTCGTACCGGCTGCCCCGGGCGTGGGCCGTCGTCGCCACGGTCGTGACGCTGTGCGCCGTCGGCAGCGACCTGCCCGACCGGATGTGCGGGACCGGGTTCTCCTGCGGCGCCTCGGTGGCCTTCGCGATCGGCGTCGGCGTGGTGCTCGCACTGCCCGTCGTCGTGTTCCTCAACCGGGTGGTCGCCGCCGTCCTGAGCGTGGCGGTGGCGGTCGGCTGGTGTGCCCTCGACGGTTGGATGGGTTACCCGGTGCACTGGCGGGCATCCGTCGCCGTCGTGCTCTACGCGCTCGTCGCCGTGTACGCGGCGACGTCGCGGCCGGCCACCGAGGAGGTCGCGTGGCTGGTCCGCGCTCCCGAGACGGCGGTCCCGCCGAGGCCCCGGCGGGTGTCCTGGCCGGACGCGTGGCGCTGGTGGTTCGTCGCCGGGGCGGCCGCCGTGGCGGCGATGTTCGGGTGGTTCGCCCGCCACGCCCAGGACGCGGCCGACCTGCTCGCCGCGGACGGGGCACCGCCCGAGGACCTGAGCGCCTGGTACGTCGTGACCGGCGGCGCGGGCGCGCTCGCCGTGGGCGCCGTGGGCTGGATCGTGGCCGACCACTGGGCCGTCCGCCGGTTCTTCCGCATGCCCCAACCGGCGCGTGAGGTCGGTGTGGCCGACGTCTACAACGGCGTCCTGGTCGTCGGCCCGCTGGCCGACCCGTACTGGGCGGTCGAGATCCCGGTGCGCCCGAAGGAGCTGGCCCGCCACGACCTCGGCAACGTCGCGACCCTCTACGGCGAACCGGTGGTCGGCACCTGGTGCGTCGTGGTCTCCTCCGCCGGCGACGTGGTCATCCCGACGGCCGAAGCGAGAAAACCCGCCCTCTCCCTGGCCGAAGCCGACCCGGACGACGACCCCCGACCTCCCGCCGACAACCTGGCTATGGCGCCATAGCGCTGGAATCGGGGGTCGCATTCCAGGTCTATGGCGCCATAGCGCGGGACCGCGCGGCGGTGGGTGAGCGTCAGGCGAAGGTGTTGCAGGACTTGGGGTCGCCGGACTGGTAGCCGGTCGTGAACCACTGCTTGCGCTGCGCCGACGAGCCGTGGGTGAACTTGGACTCGTCGACCGAGCCGCCCATCTTCTTCTGGATCGCGTCGTCGCCGATCGCCGCCGCCGCGTCCAGGGCCTGGTCGATGTCGGCCTGGGTGATCGATTTGAAGATCGGCTTGCCGCTCCTGCTGGTCGTCTCCGTCGCGTGCTTGGCCCAGACGCCCGCGTAGCAGTCGGCCTGCAGCTCCAGCTTCACCGACAGCGCGTTCTGGTTGCCCGGGTCGCGCTCCATCTGGCGGCGCACGTCGGCCTCCGTGCCGAGCAGGTCCTGGACGTGGTGGCCGTACTCGTGGGCGAGGACGTAGGGCTGGGCGAACTCGCCGTCGGCACCGAACCGGTTCGCCAGCTCGTTGTAGAAGGTCAGGTCGATGTACACCTGGTCGTCCTGGGGGCAGTAGAACGGCCCGACGCCGCTGTCGGCGTTGCCGCAGCCGGTGCTCACCGCCTGGGAGAAGAAGTTGGTGTCCGCCTGCTGGTACTGCTCGCCGAACGACTCGGGGAGCGCCTTCTCCCAGTAGGCCTGGATCGAGTTGACGTAGAGCAGGTTGCGGCAGTCGGCGTTCTTGAGCCGGTCGGGGTTGGCGGTGGAGCACGACTCCTCGATGTTGCCGTTGTCGCCCTCGCCGCCGAAGAGTGTGTTGCCGCCCACAAAGCCGCCGATCACCAGCAGGGCCAGCACGACCAGGCCGCCGATGCCGCCGCCCAGGCCGCCGATCGGGATGGGGATCCCGCCGAGCCCGCCGCCGCTCCCGCGCCGGTCGGTGACCTGACTGGTGTCGGCTTCGGCGTTCTCGTTCAGCTCCATGTCGTCACTCCAGGGGGGTGTGGGGTGTCTCACAACAATCGTCAGCTTGTGCGTACGGCGACGCTGTCAGCCAGTACCCGATGATCTTGGTTTGGTAACCGCTCGTGATCATGACTGGTCGGCCGGCTACACTTAACCCGTGCTGCGCTGCGAAGACTGACCGCTCCCGCACCGACCGGCGAATCACCACAGCCGGGCGGTGCTTCCGTCTGTCCGTAGTCGGTCGTCACGCACTCGAGAGCGAGCCCCCTGAGATGATCACTGCCACCGGCCTGGAACTGCGCGCGGGCGCGCGCATCCTCCTCGGCGAGACGAACCTGCGCGTGCAGCCCGGCGACCGCATCGGTCTGGTCGGGCGCAACGGCGCGGGCAAGACCACCACGCTGAAGGTGCTCGCCGGCGAGGGCACCCCGCACGCCGGCGCCGTGGAGAGCCGCGGCCCCGTGGGCTACCTGCCGCAGGACCCGCGCACCGGCGACCTGAACGTGACCGCCCGCGACCGGGTGCTGTCCGCGCGCGGCCTCGACGTGCTGCTCGCCGAGATGAAGCAGCTCGAGGCCAAGCTGGCCGACGACCCGACCGACAAGCTGGTGCGCCGCTACGGCGCGCTGGAGGACCAGTTCGCCGGGCTCGGCGGCTACGCGGCCGAGGCCGAGGCCGCCCGCATCTGCGCCAACCTGGGCCTGCCCGACCGGGTGCTCGCCCAGACGATCGGCACGCTGTCGGGCGGCCAGCGCCGGCGCATCGAGCTGGCCCGCATCCTGTTCCGCGACGCGGCGGCCACCGGCGGCGGCATCCTGCTGCTCGACGAGCCGACCAACCACCTCGACGGCGACTCGATCACCTGGCTGCGCGGCTTCCTGTCCGGCCACAAGGGCGGCCTCATCGTCATCTCCCACGACGTCGACCTGCTCGACGCCGTGGTCAACAAGGTGTGGTACCTCGACGCGAACCGCAGCGTCGTCGACGTCTACAACGTCGGCTGGAAGACGTACCTGGAGCAGCGCGAGACCGACGAGCGCCGCCGGCGCCGCGAGCGCGCCAACGCGGAGAAGAAGGCCGGCGCGCTCATGGCGCAGGCCGACAAGATGCGCGCCAAGGCCACCAAGACCGTCGCCGCGCAGAACATGGCCCGCCGCGCCGAGCGCCTGCTGACCGGTCTGGAGGAGGAGCGCACCAGCGACCGCGTGGTCAAGGTGCGGTTCCCGACGCCCGCCCCGTGCGGCAAGACCCCGCTCACCGCGAAGGGCCTGTCCAAGTCGTACGGCAGCCTGGAGATCTTCTGCGACGTGGACGTGGCCGTCGACCGCGGGTCGCGGGTGGCCATCCTCGGCCTCAACGGTGCCGGCAAGACCACCCTGCTGCGCATGCTCGCCGGCATCCTGGAGGCCGACACCGGCGAGGTGATCCCGGGGCACGGGCTGCGCCTGGGCTACTACGCCCAGGAGCACGAGACCCTCGACGTCGACCGCACGATCCTGGAACACATGCGCTCCGCCGCGTCGAACGCCGGCGCGGACGCCATGACGGACACGGACCTGCGCAAGATCCTCGGCGCCTTCCTGTTCACCGGCGACGATGTCGACAAGCCCGCCGGCGTGCTCTCCGGCGGCGAGAAGACCCGGCTCGCGCTGTCGCAGCTGGTCTGCTCGGGCGCGAACGTGCTGCTCCTCGACGAGCCGACGAACAACCTCGACCCGATCAGCCGCGAGCAGGTCCTCGACGCGATCGCCCGCTACCCGGGCGCGATCGTCCTGGTCACCCACGACGCGGGCGCGGTGCAGGCCCTCAAGCCCGACCGGGCGATCCTGCTGCCCGACGGCGACGAGGACGCCTGGAGCGACGACCTGCTTGAACTGGTGGAACTCGCGTAATCACCAGGGGGTCGCCAGGACCGCCTCGATGATGACGGCGGTCAGGGCGCCGACCGCGACCAGCAGCAACGGGGTCGGTTCCGACCCCGGGCCCTGGCGGTGCGGGGCGATCGCCGCCACGGTCAGCCACGGGAAGAACGGCAGCCAGGCGGCCTCCACGCCGCCGCGGGCCAGGCCCGCGGCGAGCGAGACGACCACCGCGGCGCCCGCGCCCACCAGAAAAGGCCACCCGGGCGTACGCCGTATCTTGCGCGCGCTGGCGATGAGCGCCGGCCCGCAGGCGACCACGAGCGCGACCAGGCTCAGCGCGCTCCACCACAGCACCGACCGGTGCGGCTCCACCCGCGTCGCGTAGTCGGTGCGCGCCGCGAGCAGCCCGCCGAACCAGGAGAACCCGGCGGCCCGGGCCGCGAGGACCGGCACGAGCGCGCCCAGCCCGGTCGCCACGTTGAGGAACGCGCGCCGGCGGGCGAAGTACAGGCACACGGCCGACAGGCCGAGCCACGGCGCGGCGTACGAGAACAGGGCGGCCAGGCCGAGCAGCAGCCCCGACCCGAGCGCCCAGCCGGCGGCGCGCAGCCCCGACCGGTGCGCGTCGCTTGCCCGCACGGCGGCGAGCACCGCCACGGCGCCCAGCACGGCCACGACCACCTCGGCGCTGACCGCCACCCACACCGCGTACGGGGCGAGGATGAGCACCGGCGCGTACCGGCGGGCGGCCAGGTCGCCGCAGACGCCCCGCACGGCGGCGAGCACGACCGGCACGAGCACCGCCCCGACGGCGGTCAACGCGACGCCCAGGGCGAGCCGGTCGGTGAGGCCCAGCCGCTCGAACCACCACAGGAGCAGCACCGGGCCCGGCGGGTGACCCCGCGCGGCGACCGAATGCCCGGCGGCATCCGCCACGAACGTGCGCAGGTACGCGCCCGGGTCGTCGCCGACGGCGGGCACGTCAGTCAGATAGTTGCTCGCGGACCGTAGCGACCGTGTGAATCCCGCGGCTCCATCGACGAGCGCGAGTGTCGCGCACCAGAGAAAAGACGCGCCGTAGCTGAGCGTGAGAACGCGCCCGAACGGTGCGCGTTCGAACCAGGTGGCGCCGTTGTGGCCCACGCGCAAGGCACCAAATAGCACCACGCCCGCCACGATCGGGGCGAGGATCGTAGCCAGACCGAGTGACAATCCGTACCGACCGAGAAATGGCGCGCTCGCCGTCCCGAGGTGCGCGCCGGTGCGTACGGCGATGGCGGTCAGGCCGAGCCCCGCCAACGCGATGGCCACCCAAACGAGCAGGTCACGGCGTTGCGAGGCGGTCCCGGCCAGGCCGGCGAGCGCCGCCTTCGGAGGGTCTTCGGCGCGGCTGCGGGTCACGTCCGACCACGGTATCGGGTACCTGACACATCCGTGCGTGTCGGTTGGCATCGAAACGATGTCTAGCGCATGATCGTCAAAGACGGTCTAATAGGTGAGACCGGGAACATCACTCAACAGGCAGTGGTGTTTCGTAAATTCCGCTCACTGTAGGACGTGAGGAATTCGAGATGGCAGCCACCGGCACCACCACCAGCACCGAGAAAGGCCGCCGAATTGTCGGGGCCGAGCGCACCACGCTCGCCAAGGACCTGGTAAAGCGGTACACGGCGGGCGAGAGCATCCGGGCCCTGGCGGCTTCGACCGGCCGCTCGTACGGCTTCGTCCACCGGGTCCTGACCGAGTCGGGTGTTCAGCTGCGGCAGCGGGGCGGCGCGCGCCGGCGCAAGAAGGCGGCGTGAGGCATCGGGCGACATGACGCCCATGCACAGCACAACCCCCCGGAGTCCCCGGTGACTGATCCAGGGGTTCGCGTGGACCGTGACGGGCCGGTTGCGACGGTGACGTTGTGCCGGCCCCACGTTCTCAACGCCCAGACTCCCGCGACCTGGGAGCGGCTCCGCGAGATCGGCCGGGAACTGTCCGGCGACGTCCGTCTCGTCGTCGTGCGTGGCGAGGGCCGCGCGTTCTCGGCCGGCCTCGACCTGGCCGCCGTGAGCGGTGACGCCGGCGGCGGGCAGCCGACCTTCCAGCGCATCGCCACCGCGGACACCGCCGTGGCCGAGCAGATCATCGCCGGCTACCAGGAGGCGTTCGGCTGGCTGCGCCGGCCCGACCTCGTCACGATCGCGGCCGTGCAGGGCCATGCCATCGGCGCCGGCTTCCAGCTCGCCCTTGCCTGTGACCTGCGGATCCTGGCCGACGACGCCCAGCTCACGATGGCCGAGGTCTCGCTGGGCCTGGTCCCCGACCTCGGCGGCACCAAGCGCCTCGTGGAGCTCGTCGGCTACGCCCGGGCGCTGGACATCTGCGTGACCGGGCGCCGGGTGCCGGCCGCTGAGGCGGCCTCGATGGGTCTGGCCAACCGGGTCGTGCCCGGCGCCGAGCTGGACGCCGCGGTGAGCGACCTGGTCGCCCGCGTGCAGGCCGCCCCGCGCGACGCGGTGATCGAGGTGAAGGCCCTGCTGGCCGCCGCGAGCGGCCGCAGCTACCCGGCCCAGGAGGCGGCCGAGCGGGCCGCCCAGGTCCGCCGCATCCGCGATCTTGCGGGGCTCGGCGAGTAACCCCTGTTGCGCCCAGGGCGAACACTGCCCGACCCGGAAACATCCGGGTTCCCCGAAGAGTTGTCGGCGGCGGGGCCTAGGGTCGAACGGCCAGGCCCGGCACGGGGAGACGGAGGTGGCTCGTGGGGCATCCGATGGGCTCCGCCTGGGGCATGCTGCGGTCCTACCGGCGGGAGAAGGAGCTCGGCGACCGGCGCGTCGACCGGCAGACGGCCCTGCGCGTGCTGCGCTTCGCCCGGCCGTACCGGACCGCGATCACGATCTTCCTGGTCACCGTCGTGTTCTCCTCGGGCATCGCCGTTCTCACCCCGCTGGTGGCCGGCTGGGTGATCAACGCGATCTCGGCGGGCGGCCCGGGCGCCGGCGCCGAGGTGGTCCGGCTGGCGCTGCTCATCGCGGGGCTGGCGGTCGTCGACACGGCGCTCACCCTGGTGCAGCGGTTCTACTCCTCGCGCATCGGCGAGGGCATCATCTTCGCGCTGCGCACCCAGGTGTACGACCACGTCCAGCGCATGCCGCTGCAGTTCTTCACGCGTACGCAGACGGGCGCGCTGGTCAGCCGGCTCAACAACGACGTGCTCGGCGCGCAGCAGGCGTTCACCTCGACCCTGTCCGGCACCGTCGGCAACATCATCTCGCTGGTGCTCACGGCCGGCGTCATGTTCACCCTGTCCTGGCAGGTGACGCTGCTGTCGCTGCTGCTCGTGCCGGTGTTCCTGCTGCCGGCGCGCACCGTGGGCCGCCGGCTGGCCGACATCACCCGCGAGTCCTACCAGCTCGACGCCAAGATGAACGCCACCATGACCGAGCGGTTCGGGGTGGCCGGCGCGCTGCTGGTGAAGCTGTTCGGCCGCCCCGGCGCGGAGGCCGACCGGTTCGCCGCGCGGGCCGCCCGGGTCCGCGACATCGGTGTCCAGCAGGCGATGTACAGCACGACGTTCTTCGCCGCGATGATGCTTATCGCGTCCCTGGCCACGGCCCTCACGTACGGGCTGGGCGGCTGGCTGGCCGTGCAGGGCGCCGTCACGCCGGGCACGGTCGTCACGCTGGCCCTGCTGCTGGCCCGCCTCTACGGCCCGATCACGGCGCTGTCGAACGTGCGGGTCAACATCCTGTCCGCGCTGGTGAGCTTCCAGCGGGTCTTCGAGGTGCTCGACCTGCCCCCGGGGATCTCCGAGAAGGCCGACCCGACGACCATCCCGCCGGGCAGCTCGAAGGTCGAGTTCCGGGGCGTGTCGTTCCGCTACCCGTCGGCGGCCGAGGTGTCCCTGGCGTCCCTGGAGGACGTGGCCGCCCTCGACCGCACAGTGTCGGAGCCGGTGCTGCGCGGGGTCTCGTTCACCGTCGAGCCGGGGCAGATGGTCGCGCTCGTCGGCCCGTCCGGTGCCGGCAAGTCCACCACCGCGATGCTGCTGCCCCGGGTGTACGACGTGACCGAGGGCGCCGTGCTCGTGGGCGACGTCGACGTGCGCGACGCGTCGCTCGCCTCGCTGCGCGACACCATCGGCGTCGTCACCCAGGACTCGCACCTGTTCCACGAGACGATCGCCGAGAACCTGCGCTACGCCAAGCCGGACGCCACCGACGACGAGATCTGGACGGCGCTGGACCGCGCCCAGGTCGGCCCGCTCGTGCGCAGCCTGCCCGACGGCCTGGAGACGGTCGTGGGGGAGCGGGGCTACCGCTTCTCCGGCGGCGAGAAGCAGCGCATCGCGATCGCCCGGCTGCTGCTCAAGGGCCCCAGCATCGTCATCCTGGACGAGGCCACCGCGCACCTGGACTCCGAGTCGGAGGCGGCCGTGCAGCGCGCGCTGACCGAGGCGCTCACCGGCCGCACCGCGCTGGTCATCGCGCACCGGCTGTCCACCGTCCGCGACGCCGACCTGCTGCTGGTGCTCGACAACGGGCGCATCGTGGAGCGCGGCACGCACGACGAGCTGGTCGCCGCCGGCGGCCTGTACTCGGAGCTGTACCACACGCAGTTCGCGGTCGCCGACTCGCCGCGGCCGTTCGCCGACAGCGCGGACGACGCCGAGCCGGTGGTGCTGGTCGCGCCCGAGCGCGACTACGCGGACTGATCCGCTGCTCAGCGTAGGCCGCCCATAACCGACATTGCGGCACCATCGACATATGGCTATGCTTCTCGCCGTTCCCCGGTCCCTAACGGGAGGAGCGCCAGGTGTCATCGGCGTCGCGGTCGTTGTCCCTCCCGAGACGGGTGCGTACGGGGCCGGTGGCGCTGACCCTGTCCACAGTGGTCGTCACGCTCGTGGCCGCCGCCGTGGTCCTGCTGCCCGACACGCCCGGCTCCGCGGGCGACTGCGGCACCCCGGTCGCCGAGGCAACCCCCACCCCCACCCCCACCCCCACAGCCGCCGAGCCGACGGCCGCGGCGGCGCCGACCGACGAGCCCACGACGGAGCCGANCGACGGCGATGGCTGCGCCGATCGACGAGCCCACGACGGCGCCCGCCGCCGGCACGGACCCGACGGACGCGCCGACGCAGCCGGCGGAGCCGACGGCCGCCGGCGACACGACCAGCGTCGGGTGGATCGCCGACCCCGGGCCGCAGGCCGCCGTGAACGAGCTGAACGCCGGGGCGGCGGAGATCTTCGGCGCCGACGGCAAGTCCGACCCCGACGCGACGCTGCGCCGCGGCCTGCTCGGCGCCACGGTCGACCACCGTACGCACCGGGTCGTCTACGTCGTCGACTCCCGCCGGGTCAACCTCAACCGGGTCCGCACCGAGCTGGACGACCGGGCCCGCGACGCGCACGAGCGCGGCACCACCGTGCTGCGCCCCACCCGCCGGGTCGACGAGTCGACGTCCAACCTGAGCGGGGCGGCGCTCACCGAGGCGCAGAGCGAGGCGCAGCAGGAGGTGCCGATCGAGGTGCCGCTGCTCGACGTCGAGGTCGTCGCGGCCTGCCACACGGCCGGGGACCTGCTGGAGGTCACCGAGGCGCTGCGCGCCCGGGACTGGTCCGACGGCGCGGCCGAGGCCAGCTTCTCGTTCGCCGTGGACGCGGCGACCGCCACCGTCGACGTGACGTTCGACGCCGGCTCACGGGAGGCCGGCGACGCGCTGACCGAGCGTTTCGGCGACCGGGTCCGCGTCGACTACGGGCCCGTGGCGCGCACCTCGCGCACCACCGACGGCGAACCGCACTACGGCGCGGCCGCGATCGGCGCGAAGAGCGACCGGTTCTGCACGTCCGGCTTCACGGTCCTGCGGGGCGGCGTGTACGGCCAGGTCACGGCCGACCACTGCTTCGCCAACGGGGCCAGCGTCTACTCCGGCACGGAGTATGTCGGGAAGGCGGCCGGCTCCTCGGGCTATCCGACGTACGACATGATGCGCATCGAGTCCGCGACGGAGAAGTTCGACTCGCGCATCTACACCGATCCGCGCTCGACCAGCCGGTACATCACCGGGGCGGCGAACCCGGCCGTCAACTCCTACATCTGCGCCAGCGGCTACGTCACGCGCGCGGTGTGCGGGATCCGCGTCACGTCGACGACGGCGACGCTGTGCGATACGGACGGCTGCACGCCGGGCGTCATCCGGGCCGAGAAGCCCGGCTCCACGATCGTCAGCAAGGGCGACTCGGGCGGCCCGCTCTACGTGGAGTCGGGCACCACCGCGGCCAGCATCCGCGGCATGATCATCGGGATGCAGGGTTCGAGCGTCCTGTACGGGGAGCTCGTGTCGTCCATCCAGTCGCATCTGGGCGTCACCGTCGGCAAGTACTAGGGAGGGTCGGATGAGCGGGGTGAGAGTGGTTCTCGCGGCGGGCGCGTGTGCCATGGCCGTCGCGCTGACCGGCTGCGGCCGACCGGCCCCCGCCGACAGCACGTCCGAGGCGGCGGTCTCCGACCTGATGTCCGGGCCGCGCGCGGCGCGGCCGCCCGACGCGGCCGCCAAGGTGCCCGAACCCGTCGTGGACGTGGGCCGGCCCACCGACCTGGCCGACCTCGTGGCCAGCCGCCCCGATGTCTTCGTGGGCCTGGGCGTGGAGAAACGCGGCGTGATCATCGTGGCGCTCAACCCGGGCGTCGACCCGGCTGCCTGGCGTCCGGTCGTCGACCGCTACGCCGCCGGGAAGTCGCACCTGGTCACGATCTGCACCCACTCGCTGGCGGAGCTGACCGGCATCGCCGACGAGCTGGTCGCCCGCAGGTGGAGCCCGCGCGCCACGCGGATCGCGTTCGCCGTGGTCACCGACCCGGTGACGTGCTCGGTGCAGCTCAGCACCGACCAGCTCACTACGGACGAGGAGAACGCCCTCGTCGAGCGCTACGGCGACGCGATCACGATCGTCCGCGCGCCGGTCGGGCGCGCCTGACCCGCACCCGCCCGAGCACCTGCACCACCGTCACGCCGCGCAACCGGCGCACCGCCGGCAGACGCCGCCGCCTCGCCTCGCCGCCGGGCCGGTAGCGCCACCGGACCTCGCGGACCGCCAGCTCCTCCAGCCCGGCCAGGCTCAGCGCGCCGCCGGCCCGCAGCTGACGGGCCAGATCCCAGCCGTCGCGCAACGAGCCGCGCGTCGGCCGGGTGGCGGCCCAGCGCCCGAACGTCACCGTCCACCGGGATCCGAAAGACGCGGCGAGTACGGGCCACGCGCCGGCCACCTCGCCGGCACGTTTGCGGAGCAGGGCCGCTGCCGCTGCGCGTACTCCGGTGGGGTCGAACCCCGGCGGCGGCGCAGCCCCCGCGACCAGCGCGGCCACCAACGCGGCCTGGGCCCGTGCCAGGTCCTCGCGGCTCATGCCGTCACCTCCGCTGCGCTCCGGCGCCGGCATGAGCGAATCCCGAGCTGATGATTCGCTCGCTTCGCTCGCTCATGCCGTCACCTCCGCTGCGCTCCGGCGCCGGCATGAGTGAATCCCGAGCTGATGATTCGCTCGCTTCGCTCGCTCATGCCGTGACCAGCGGCCGGCCGGCCGCGTGCGCGATCGCGTCGAGTTCGGCGCGCAGCGCGTCGGCGGGCGGGTAGTGGCCGTCGCGCTCCAGCATCAGCGCCGGTGGGCGGCACCGCCCGCACAACTGGGTGATCAGTTCGAGGACCTCGGCGGGGACCGGGTCGGTGTGGGTGTCGTGGTAGCGGCCGTCGTGCTCGGCGCCGCCCGCCACGTGCACGTAGGCGACCTGCTCCAACGGCAGCCGGTCGAGCAGGTGCAGCGGGTCCTCGCCCCGGTTGCGCGCGTTGGCGTAGACGTTGGCGATGTCGAGCAGGAGCAGCGCGCCGGTGCGGTCGAGCAGCTCGGTGAGGAAGTCGGCCTCGTCCAGCTCGGCGCCCGGCCAGTCGAACAGCGCCGCGACCGGTTCGAGGGCCAGCGGGACGGGCAGCTCGGCCTGCGTGCGGCGGACGTTGTCCACCGTGGCGTCCAGGCTGTCGCGGGTGCGCGGCACGGGCAGCAGGTGCCCTACCTCGACCCCGCCGGCCCGGACGAACGCGACGTGCTCGCTGACCATCGGGGAGCCGAGCGCGGTCGCGCACTCGGCCAGGTGGCGCACCCGGGCCGGGTCGACCGGCTCGGCGCCGCCGAGGCTCAGCCGCACCCCGTGCGGCACGACGGCCACGTCCCGGGCCCGCAGGTCACGCAGGCCGTCGGGGATGCTCCGGGCGGGGGCGTGCAGCGACTCGGCGACGACCTCGACGAAGCGCAGCCCCGGCAGGTCGGCGACGAACCCCGCGATCTCGGGGCGCCACCCGATCCCGACGCCGTAGTCCCCGGGGATCATCCGCCGCACCCGCCGCCGCCGCAGCCACCACCCCCGCAGCTGCTGCCGCCACTGCAGCTGCTGCTGGAGCCGCCGCCGCAACTCGTGCCGCTGCCGGAGCCGCCGCCGCTGCCCGACGCGCCCAGCTGGCGCTGGATCTCGGCCTGCTCGGCGAAGGCCGGGTCGGCGGACCACAGGGCGGCGGCGCCGAAGACGGCCACGCCCATCGCCGCGCCGGTGAGCCCGTACGTGGACCAGGCCGGGGCGTTGGTGGGGGCCAGGTGGCGACTGGTGCGCATCGCCTCCGCGATGGCGCGGCTGCCGGCCCGGCTGCGCTCCTTGACGATGAGCAGCAGCGCCCCGGCGATGACGACGCCGATGGTGAGCAGCACCAGGTAGCCCACGGGCCGGTCGTTGCTGATGCCCGCGACGATCCGGGCGACGCCCAGTGCGGCGAGCAGCAGGACGAGGAACCCGGCCAGGCGCAGCCGCGCCCGCTCGGCCGGCGTGCGCAGCCAGCCGGCCGCGAACAGGGCGTCGCGCAGCTCGGTCAGGGCGGACGCGACCCCGGGGTCGGCGAGCAGGTCGCGTTGGCGCACCTGGCGCGAGGCCGCGTCGTAGACGGCCCAGTCGAGCCGGCTGGCGCCCGACGGGTACGGCCCGGCGGTGGCGAGGACGCCCTTCTCCGGCGCGGCGAGCGCGCCTGCGGCCCGCAGCCCGGCGATCGAGGAGGTGACGGCGAGTGCCGCGCCGCCGCGCAGGTACGCCACCCGGCCCGGGGTGATGCCCTGGTTGGCTTGTCCGTCGCCGCCGCCCGAGGCCGCCCGGAAGATCAGGGCGCCGACGACGAGGACCGCGGCGGTGATGGCGTAGAACTTCAGGAAGTCGGGGCCCGCGATGCCCCAGGTGTCGCCCGGGGCGGCGATGACGGAAACGGCGTGGATGGTGGGCACGGCCGGGATTCCTTCCTGCAGGGGTGCGTTCATTGTCGGCGACCGCCGCAAGACCTGTGACTACAGGTGATTGAACGGTTCCGCGTAGGCGAACGCGCCGCGCAGGTCCGGGGTGTAGGTGGTCAGTGTCCGCGCCTGGAAGTGCGGTGCCCATTCCGGCACGGGCGGCTCGATGCCGTACTCCGCGGCGAGCCGGAACCCGAACCGCGAGTAGTAGACGGGGCTGCCGAGCAGGACCACGATCGGCTCGTCGAGCGCGTCCGCCGCGCCGAGCACCGCGTGCACGAGCGCCGACCCGACGCCGCGGCGCTGGTGATCGGGGTGCACGCTCAACGGCCCGAGCCCGAGCGCCGGCGCGCCGCCGAGGGTCGACCGGGTGCACACCACGTGCCCCACCACCGCGTCGCCGTCCATCGCCACGAGCGACAACGCCGGCAGCCACCCGACATCGGCGCGCAGCTCGTCGACCAGCGCCGCCTCGGCCACAGGCGCTCCCGGCGCATCCGGCCGCGCGAACGCGGCCGCCGTGACGGCCCGCACCTGACCGGCCTGGGCCGCCGTCTCCCGTTGAATGATCACGGCCGTAGCTTGTCAGCCCTCCGGGGCCGGGGCAAACACCTGTGGTACGAATCGGTGCCCCGCACGCCCGTGGATAACCTCCACCGTCCACACGACCGTGTCGAGGCGGTGACGGCGCTCCTCGTACGCGGTGTGCGCGTTGCCGAGCCCGGGGTGGCTTGTGTGAACGAGTTCCCACACCTCCACCTCGGCGGCCAGGGCGTCCACGCCTCGCCCGCACACGCCGCACCGGTAGCGCCGGGTTCCCGTCCGAGTGACGCACCACATCGGCGAGCCGCAGCAGCTGAGAAGCCCGGAGAGGTAGAAGGGACCGCTCACGACCGGCCGACTATCGCGGTCACGCGGAGCGGCACTCCCGACCGTCGGACAACAGGCGCGTGCCATGGACCGTCACCCATTCGAGGTTCGGGTGTGCTGGCACCGGCACGTCCACACGCAGCCGGATGGCACCAGCGCGTAGAGGTAGTCGCGCTCGGGACACCATCGCGTGGATCGGTTGAGCGTGATCATGCCCGCGAACCAACCGACAACAGCGACCGCTACATACGCCAATATGCTGAGCAACGGCATGGATTCCCCCTTCGGGAGCAAGTTCGACACGACCACACGTAGCGTTGCTGAGGCAGCACGAGGTGTGGAAGCGTTGACGCGATGAGCCTGCGCGAACTCGCTCGGCTCGTCACCGAGACGAGCCAACTGGCGGGGCGGAAGGCGATGCGTTCCCAGCGGATAGCGGGCGATCATTCTGTGCTTCGATCGAGCAGGATCTCGCCGCGATGTGGTCACTCCGCGCTGCCGACAGTCGCTTCGGCGGAGGATTCCTCTACGCGAGCGTTACCAGCTACATGAGCAAGGCGCTCGCGCCGAGGATTCTGGATCCGACCGGTCCAGCGGGCGATGCGGAGTTACGTGGCCGGACCTGGCTCTCGTCGTGGCTGCCGGCCAACGGCCTTCAGCCAAGGGACGAGAAGGCGCCATGAGTGCGGACGCCCCGCTGTTCGAACGGGATCCGGAGGCTTATCGCGCGTACCTGGCGGAGGGGAACCGTACCCAGGCCCGAAAGCGAGTCGGTGCCGACGTGCTGTTCCGAGATGGCCAAGGCCGAATTCTGCTGGTCAATCCCCGATATAAGCCGGACTGGGACCTGCCCGGGGGCATGGCCGAGGCAAACGAGCCTCCGCTCGAGGCGGCGAAACGGGAAATCCTCGAGGAACTCGGCCTCGACTGGCGCGGTGGGCGGATGCTGGTCGTCGACTGGGTCGCGCCACATGGGCCGTGGGATGACAGTCTTATGTTCGTCTTCGACGGCGGCGTCCTATCCGAGGGAGAACGGACATCGCTCCGCCTCGACGAGAACGAACCGGACGGATACGAGTTCGTCGACAGCGGTGTGATCGAGGGACGCCTGCGGCCTCACGTCCTGCTGCGGGTACAGAACGCACTCGTCGCCCAGCGTGACGGTGGCACCGCGTACCTCCACGGGGGGAGCAGCGCTCCTGACATCCGGCGTTAACCCGTAGGTCCTGCCTGTGCCGTAGAACGGGTCCGTGACCTCGCATGATGAGTTGTTGGCCGTGGCCTGTGCGGCGGTCGACGTCGCCCGCGACATCTTCCTGAGCCGGTCGCCGACGCGGTTGACCGCCAAGGGCGCCCGGGACATGGCCAGCGACGTTGACTACGCCATCGAGCGTGAGCTCACCGTCATGCTCCGGCGGCGGACCCCGGACATCGGGTTCCTCGGCGAGGAGGACGGCCGCAGCGGGCCGTCGGGTGAACTCATCTGGACCCTCGACCCGATCGACGGCACGGTCAACTTCGTCCACGGCAGCCCGCTGTGCGGCATCTCGCTCGCGCTGCTGCGCGACGGGACGCCGATCGTCGGGGTGGTGGACCTGCCCAAGCTCGGCCTGCGGTACACGGCCGCGAGCGGGCTCGGCGCCTACCGCGACGGGCGGCGGCTCGCCGCCAGCGGCGTGTCGCGGCTGTCCGAGGCCGTGGTCGCGATCGGCGACTACGCCGTGGGCAAGGGAGCCGAGCGGAAGAACGACGTCCGGCTGGCGGTGACGCGGCGGCTCGCGGCGCGGGCGCAGCGCGTCCGCATGCACGGGTCGGCCGCCATCGACCTGGTCTGGCTTGCCGAGGGCCGCGTCGACGCGGTGGTGATGATGGCCAACCAGCCGTGGGACACGGCCGCCGGCGTCGTCATCGCGCGGGAGGCGGGCGCGGTCGTCGTGGACAGCGACGGGTCGGACCATGACAGCACGTCGTGCGCGACGATCGGTGGGGACGCCGCTCTGGTGCCGAGCCTGCTGGCTATTGTCAGCGGGTCCGTGGCGGAGGCCGACCGGCGAGTTCCGGTATGACGAAGGTGCTGATACATGCGCGTACTGGTCAGTGGCGGGCGTGGCTTTCTCGGGCGGGTGCTGGCGCGGCACCTCACTGAGCAGGGGCACGAGGTCATCGTGCTCGTCCGGGACCGGGCGGACCCGGGCGTGCCGGCGGGCGTCACGGTGGTCGAGGCTGACCTCACCGACCGGCAGGCGGTCGACGCGGCCGTCACGCCGCTGCACGTCGACGCGCTGTGCCACATCGCGGCCCGGACGAACGTGCGCGAGTCGTTCGAGGATCCGATCGGGTACTACGACGTCAACGTCGGCGGGACCCAGAACCTCCTGCGCGCGGTGACCGCGGGGGGCGCGCGTCCCCGCGTGGTGTTCGTCTCGACGTGCGCGGTCTACGGCTCAGGGCATGCCGGCGCGCTCAGCGAGGACCTGCCCGCCATCCCGGAGAGCCCCTACGCCGCCTCGAAGCTCGCCGCGGAGCAGCTCGTCGCGTTCCTCGGGGACGCGGGGGCGATCGTGGGGGTGACACTGCGCTGCTTCAACATCGCCGGGGCGTACTCCGGGATTGTTGATCCCAACCCGACGCGGATCATCTCCGCGGCGTTGCGCGCGGCGGCTGGCGAGATCCCGCACGTGAGCGTGAACGGCGACGGGAGCGCGGTGCGGGAGTTCACGCACGTCCTGGACGTGGCCCGCGCGGTCGGGCTCGCGCTCGGCATCGCCCGGGTCGGCGGTCCCAGGCTGCTCAACGTCGGCACCGGGGTCGGGGTGTCCATGATGGACGTGATCCGGGCAGCGGAGAAGGTGACCGGCCGGCACATCGAGGTGGTCCACCGACCGCGGGTCAACGAGCCGGCCGCCCTGGTGGCCGACGTCAGCCGGATCCGGTCGGCGCTCGGCTGGTCGCCGACCGGCTCGGCGCTGGAGGATGTCCTGCGGGCGACCTGGGAGGCGGGGTACGGGCGTGGCGCCTGACGACGTCGAGGTCGCGGTCGCCGCGGCCCGGGCCGGCGCGGACGTGGTGCGCGGCATGTTCGGCCAGCGGCTCGACCGCATCGACAAGGGCGCGGGGGACTTCGCCACCGCCGCCGACGTGGCCGCCGAGGAGGCGATCCTCGCGGTCATCCGCGCCGCCCGGCCCGACGACGCGGTGCTCGGCGAGGAGGGCGGCCAGCGCGGCCCGGCCGACGCCGCCCGCCAGTGGCTGGTGGACCCGCTGTGCGGCACGCTGAACTACGCCGCCGGCATGATGGTCGTCGCCGTGAACGTGGCCCTGCGCGACGGCGCCGCGGCGGTGGCCGACCCGTTCAGCGGCGAGGTCTTCTTCACCGACGCAAACACCGCGGGGGTACGCCGCGACGGCGTCGATGAGCGCCTGACACCGACCCCGGCGAGCGGGCTGGTGGACGCGAACCTGGACTGGACGCACGCCGGCTTCCAGGCCGTCGACCTGTTGACCCACCCGGCGTTCGGCGAGCGGTTCCGGCCCCGGGTCGTGTCCTCGAGCCTGGCGCTGGTGTGGGTCGCGGCCGGCAGGCGGGCCGGCTACGTCACCGGCGGCACCGACCTGGGGGCCAGCGTGCACTTCGCCGCCGGCATCGCGGTGTGCCGGGCCGCCGGGTGCGTGGTCACCGGGACCGACGGCGCCCCGCTCGGACCGGGCAGTCGCGGGCTCGTGGCGGCGGCCGACGCCGGGACGCACGAGTTACTACTATCGATGATCCGGAGCTAGTTTCCGACATTCACGGGGGACGAATGACGGGCACCGCGACGAGGCGCGCGATCGTGACGATCGGCATCACGCTGCTGCTGGCCGCGGGAGGCTGCGGCCGCCCGGTGCCGGTCGGGTCGGGACCACCCACGGCGTACCCGAGCCGTTCCCTCCCGCCGGGCGACCAGGCGGCCAACAACGCCGACAACAACGGGTGGAAGCAGCGGCACGAGCTGTCGCCGCAGGAGCGGGCCGCCGGCCGGACCATCAAGGACCGCGTCGTGCCCGCGCTGGAGAAGCTGCGCCGCGGCGGCGACATCGGCCCGGACGCGGTCGCCCGGACGCTGCACGGCCTGGGCTTCGCGACCGACGACGTGCAGGTCACGGCCATGCGGGCGCTGGGCGCCGACCCGACGCCCCCGCCCGGCGCCGCGTTCGGGATCCACTTCCCGGACCGCGGCTGCGTGGTCGGCGACGTGCGCCCGGAACGCGTGCGGGCCGAGGTGACCGGGTCGGCCGCCGAGTTCGGCTGCCTCGAACCGTTCAGCCACTGACCGCCGCAACGCGCACCCGGTAGTGGTAGCGGCACAGCTCGGCGAAGCCCGCGCGGGCGTACAGGCGGTCGGCGGCGGCGTTGTCCGGGTCCACCTGCAGGTACAGGTGGTGCGCGCGCCGCGCGGCGGCCCAGTGGGCGAGCGCGGCGAGCACGCGCCGCCCGGCGCCCCGGCCGCGCGCGTGCGGGAGCGTCGCCATGGCGAAGATGCCCGCCCACCCGGCGTCGGCCACCACGCGGCCGACCGCGACGACCTCGCCGTCCGCGACGACGGAGGCGTACGCGGTGGGCCGCGTCACCCGGGCGAGCATGTCGCGGTCCCGATCGGGCTCCGGACCACCGTGGACGGACCGCCAGACGGCGAACCACGCGTCGGTCGGTTTCTCGCTGACGGTGGCGTCGTCCGCGCGCAGCCGACCGGTGACGGTCGCGGTGGGCGCGGTCCCCAGCGACATGGGGGACTCGATCCGGTAGCCGCGCGCGGCCAGGGCGGCGTCGAGGCCGGGCGGGCAGGCCCCAGGGCTGACCTGGAACCGGGCCGGGGTGTTGAGGGCGGCGTAGAACGCCTCGGCGTCGGCGATCCGGTCGCCGAGGTCGGCGCTGTGCGGCAGCACCGAACCGGCCCACCAGGCGCTGCCGTCGGCGTGCCGCAGCCACCAGCCGTCGCGGTGCTCGACGCGCAGCGGCGGGAACGCCAACGCCGCGCGTTCCTGAAGTTCGCGTACCAGCACGACGTCAGTCTCGTGCTAACGTCGCTGACATGACTGCCGGGTTGGCCTCGTGCCACGCACAGATCGGTGACCCGGCCATCGCTTGACCGCCCCACCGGCGCCGCGCACCCGCGGCCTCCGGGAGCGGCACCCCTTCCCACCACGTAACCGTGGGCCTCCGTGCGTCCGAACCGTTGTCACTTGTTCGTGGACGCACACCGGGAAGGAGGTGATCACATGTCCTCGATCAGTTGGGCGGACTTCCAGGCCCGCCACCATGTCGGCGACGTCGTGCAGGGCACGGTGACCAAGGTTGTCCCGTTCGGCGCGTTCGTCGAGGTCGACGGCTTCGACGGACTGCTCGTCGACCGGGACTCCCCGGCGGAGGGCACCGTCGTGTCGGCCCGCATCCTCGGCATCGACCCCGACCAGACCCGCTTCAGCCTGACGGCCGCGTAAGGCGCTGACAACAGCCGGTCGCGGCGCTACGGACGCGGCGCCGCGACCGGCCACATCAGACCGTGGCGATGGTGAGGTCGGTCCGAGGGAAGTCGTCGCCCACGCACAGCAGCGGCTCACCGGCGAGGTAGGCGACCGCGTAGGTCAGGCAGTCGCCGAAGTTCAGCGCGGCTGGATGGCGGCCCTTACCGAAACGCAGGTACGCGTCGGTGGCCACCGGCCAGTGCTCGGCGGTGAACGGGACCTCCCGTATCCCGCTCTCCTGCGTGAACCGGGCGAGCAGCGTCTTGCCCTGCGGGCCGACGCGCGCGGCCAGCACGATGCCGGTCTCCGTGAGGGTCGGCGCGCCCGCCCCCACCGGACCGTTGGCCATGACGAGGCACTCGAGCAGTGGCTCCCAGCCGGGCTCCCGGAGCAGGATCGCGCACAGGGCGGAACTGTCGACGATCACACGCCCTCCGGGCCGTATCCAAGGATCTGCTCTCTCTCGGGCTTGATGAGGCTTGTGCCCAGGAGGTCAGGCGGGATCTGCGGCCAGGCCTCGTTGTTGAGAAAGCGCAGCAGGCGCTGGCGGCGCTCGCGCGCGGTGCGTTCGACGAGCAGGCGCGCCTTGCGCTCGCGCAGGGCCACGTTGATCGCCCGGGTCTTGTTCTCACCAGTCAGGGCAGCCACGTCGGCGGCCAGGGCTTCGGTCTCGGCATCCTTGATGTTGAGAGCCATGGTGTAAGAATACCTTGGATGGTGTAATTACACCATCGGTTCAGCGGCGGACGGCGGCCTCGACGACGTCCAGGACGCGGTGCAGGTCCGCGACCGGGCGGCCGTCGGCCAGGTGCAGCACCAGGCCGTCGTAGGCCAGCTCCAGGAACTGGGCCAGCACCCCGACGGGTACGTCGTCGCGCAGGGCGCCCGCGTCGTGCTGGCGCTGCAGGCGCTCGCGCGTGGCTGAGGCGATGGCGGCGGAGCGGGCCGCCCAGCGCGTGGCGAACTCGGCGTCCGTGCGCAGCCGGCGGGACACCTCCAGCTGGGTGCCGAGCCAGCCGGCCACGTCGGTCTCGCCGGCCCGGTCGAGCAGGTCGCGCATCACCTGGACCAGGCCGTTGCGGGCCACGGTCTCGACCATCGTGGCGACGTCGTCCTCGGCCACGGCGAGGAACAGCGAGTCCTTGTCGCGGAAGTGGTGGAAGATGGCTCCCCGGGAGAGGCCGATCTCCTCCTCCAGCCGGCGGACCGTCGCGCCCTCGTAGCCGTAGCGGGCGAAGCAGGCGCGGGCGCCGGAGAGGATCTCCTGACGACGAGCGTCGAGCTGGTCCTGACTCACCCTTGGCACAAGTCGATCGTGACAGGCGCGCCGGATTTGCGCAATCCGTACGTACGGCTTGCTAGATGTTGGGATGCGCGACCACGACGCACGCGTCGTCGCGGCCGGTCCGGGCGTCGCGCAGCAGGGTGGCGGCCACCACGAGCGGCGAATGGGCCAGCAGGCCCGGGTAGCGCGCCAGGTCCCAGGTGTCGTCGAGGCCGTCCGAGTGCATGACCACGGTCGTCTCGGGGGTCAGCGGGTACTCGAACTCGCGGATGTCGCGGCGCTGGTGGCCCACGATCCCGGGCACCGACACCATGCCGTGGCGGGACTCGGGGTCGACCACCCAGCCGGCGATGTTGCCGATGCCGGAGTAGCGCACCAGGCCGCGGCGCGGGTTCAGTTCGGCGACCGCGACGACGCCGCCGCGCGTACTCGCCAAGGATTTGTGAATGTGATCCACGGCGGCGCGCGGGCCCGACACGGGGGCGACCAGGAACGCGTCGATGGCGGCGCGGCTGGCCGCGGCGGCGGCCGACCCGTGGCCGAGTCCGTCGCAGAGCATCACCTGGCGGCGGCCGTCCAGCTCGCGCACCGCCCAGCGGTCGCCGCTGACCTCCTCGCCGGGGATCGGCGAGGTCAGGCCGTCCGCCCAGGGGGCCGGTGCCTCGATCGCCCACACCGACGCGGTCACCACGGCCCCGACGCCCGGCCAGGCGTACGCGTCGACGGCGGAGGCTCCCGGCAGGTCCACCCCGACGTCGTGGCCAGGCTGGCCGATCGCGGGCGGGTCCCCGGCGGATTCCAGCCCCACCAGCCCCACGCCCCATTCCAGCCCGGACCGCAGGGTGCGGATGAGCACCCAGCCCGAGGATGTGCGGCGCAGGAGCAGCGCGGACAGCGCGGCGGCGGTCTCGGCCACCGCGGCGACCTTCGCCTCCGGCATCCGCAGCGCGCTGGCCACCGAGGCCGCGGCCTGGCCGATCGCGGCCACCCCGGCCGGGTCGGCGACCGGCAGCCACCACTGGTCCTCGCCCACGTGGCCAGCGGCGTCGGGGGAGTGGGAGACCGCGGGCACGGCTCCATGATGCGTGATTGACGTCTCCCGCGGTGGGCAAGCCCGGGTCTGAAAACCGGTTGCGCCGTTCCGGTAGGTCAGCAATGATGGCCGCTGACCGCACCGTCGGTGTCCGTTCGGACATCCGGTGCCCGTTCAGGGAAGGGAGGCTGACCTCGATGTACGCGCCTGTCGCGCGGCCGATGCCCGCTGCCCTGACCCCGATCGCCTGACCTTCTCCTGACGCGGACGCGCGAAGCGTCGCTTTCCAAGGTCGGATCGGGAACTTCCTTCCCTGACCTAGGAGATCCCACCGTGCGGATGCACGATTACGACGCGCCGACCCGCCGTGGCAAGCGCGGCCGTTTTGACGACGACGACTACGCGCCGGCATCGCCGGCATTTGATGAGGACGCCGAACTGTTCGAGGGTCGCGGGCACCGCCGGCGGCTCGCCGACGAGGACGACACGCCCGGCGAGGGCGACCGCTGGTCGACCTGGGACCAGTCGACCGCGGGGGAGCGCGGCCCGCGCCCGCACCCCGACTGGCTCGTCACCGAGCTCGCCGCCGTCGACATCGAGCGCGGCGTGCTCAAGACGGGCAAGGAGGCCGACGTCTGGCTGGTCGAGCGTGGTGTGCCGGGCACCGACCGGCGCTGCCTGCTGGCGGCCAAGCGGTACCGCGGCTCGGAGCACCGCATGTTCCACCGCGACTCCGGTTACCTGGAGGGGCGCCGGGTGCGCGAGTCCCGCGTCAACCGGGCCATGGCGTCGCGGAGCTCATTCGGTCGCGAGGCCATCGCCGGGCAGTGGGCGGGGGCCGAGTTCGGCGCCCTGTGCGACCTGTACACGCTCGGCGTACCGGTGCCGTACCCGGTGCAGATCCTCGGCACCGAGGTGCTGCTGGAGTTCATCGGCGACGCGGACGGGACGGCCGCGCCGCGGTTGGCGCAGGTCCGCCGCGATGCTGTTGATCTTGAAGACCTCTGGCGGCAACTGGTCGACGCGCTCATGACGCTCGCCCGCACCGGGCGGGCCCATGGCGACCTGTCGGCGTACAACCTGCTGGTCCACGAGGGGCGGCTGGTGATGATCGACTTGCCGCAGGTCGTGGACGTGATCGCCAATCCGCGCGGGCGCGAGTTCCTGCACCGCGACGCGATGAACGTGGCGGGGTGGTTCACCTCCCACGGGCTCGATTCCGCCGACGGCGAGGCCCTGACGGCCGAGCTCGCCCACATGGCGGGCCTGCGCTGAGTCCCTCACGGCGGGACGCCTCCGGGCGTCCCGCCGGGGGGCACCGGCTCTACGATGAGGGCGCGCTGACGCTCCGCGACGAAAGGCCCTCACCGCCCATGGACACCGCGCCGTCACACCGGCTACCGACTCTCGACGAGGTGGCCGAACGGGCGGGGGTGTCGCGATCGGTGGCGTCCCGGGCGATCAACAACGAGATCAATGTCAGCCCGGCCAAGCGTGACGCGGTCCAACGCGCGGTCGAGGAGCTCGGCTACGTGCCCAACCGGTCCGCGCGGGCGCTCGCCACCAACCGCGTCGGTGCGGTCGTGCTGGCGGTGTCCACCAGCCATCCGGGGGCCTTCGCCGACGCCTTCTTCGCGCAGATCATCTACGGCATCAGCAGCGCGTTGGAACGCACCGACTTCACCCTCACCCTGGTCCTGGCGGGCAGCCCGGAAGGGTCGGCCAAGCTGAAGAGGATCGTCCGCTCCCGCCGCGCCGACGGGATCATGCTCATGAACCTGCACGGCGGCGACCCGCTCGCCAAGCTCGCCGAGCAGACGGCGATGCCGGTCGTGTTCGGCGGCCGTCCGCTGGGCGGCGAACCCCGGTGGTATGTCGATGTCGACAACCGGGGCGGCGCCCGGCTCGCCACCGAGCATCTGGTCGACGGCGGCTACCGGCGCATCGCCACCATCACGGGGCCGCTCAGCCTGGACGTCGCCGAGGCGCGCTACTGCGGCTTCCGCGACGCGATGGCGGTGGCCGGGCTGTCACCGGACCGGGTCGAACACGCCGACTTCACCGAGGCCGGCGGCGCGGCGGCCATGACCCGGCTGCTGCGGGCGCATCCAGATCTCGACGCCGTCTTCGCCGCCTCCGACAACATGGCGGCCGGGGCGCTCGGCGTCCTGCGGGCGCACGGCCGGGCGGTGCCCGACGATGTCGGTGTCGTCGGGTTCGACGACCTCAGGATCGCCCAGCTCACCTATCCCCAGCTCACCACGATCCATCAGCCCGTCCAGGCCCTGGGCGAGGAGATGACCAGAATGCTGCTCGCCATTGTGGACGGAGCGCGGCCCACGCCGCTCCTGCTGCCGACCCGCCTCGTCGTCCGCGGCCGAGTGATCAGTACCTGGTGTACCTGATCCAGTCGTAACGGGCGGTCAGCGGCGTTCCGGGGTAGACGAACGGGCCGAGCCAACTGTCGACGCCGATGCCCGGCCAGAAGTTCGCCATGATGCGTTGCGGGCGGGTGGGCAGCGGGCCGCGCGAGCCGTTCTCCTGGTGGACGAGGCGGCCGTCGACGAACCAGTTGATGGTGCCTCTGTTCCACCATTCGATGGCGTAGGTGTGGTAGCCGGCGGCGGCGTCGAATCCGAGATTGATGATCTTCTCGTGCCCGCCGACCCCGTTGGTGAAGTAGTTGGTCTGCATCTGGGTGGTGTTCTTGCCGAGGATCTCGATGTCGATCTCGTCCCAGGGCTGGCCGTCACTCGGCCCGGTGTAGGTGAAGAACGACGTCACCGTGCCGGGGCGCTTGACGGCCATCATCCGCGTCTCGAAACGGCCGTAGGAGAACAGGTCGTTGGTGCGGTACTCGCCGGAGGCGTAGGGCTTACCGGAGCAGCCGCCGGGGCAGGTGGCGGTGTCCAGGTTGATGCCCATGACGCCGCCGTTGAACCAGACGTGGTCGGCGCGCCAGCCGACGTTGAACATGGCGCCGTTGCTCCAGCCGTCGGCCTTGTGCCAGCGGCCGGTGTCGAAGGAGTTGAGGTTGTCCACGAAGCTGCCGCCGATGGCGGCGTTGGCGGCGGGGGTCAGCGCCAAGCCGGACACCAGGGACAGAGCGACGAGTGGGGCCAGGAGCCACCGGCGGAACTGGGTCCGGTGACGTGTCGTGGGCGATCGCATGACGGCCTCCTTGTGGCGCGATCGCGGCGTGCGAGCGTCCGGGCCCGCACCGTGCTGTCCGGAGTCGACAGCTGCTCGACGACCGGCATGACGATGCTTACGGGTTGGATGCTCGTGCCGTGGGGGACGGCTGGGGGAGTCGGAGCGGAGCCGGCTCGGCGCCAGCGGTTGTTGGCGGGGACACCGGCGGGTGGACGGATATGGTCAAAAACTGGAAGCGCTTCCAGTCCCGATGGTATCGATTCACTATCATCGACACAAGAAACGCGCGTTATTGGAGGAGGAGCCGGATCGAGTTCGCTGGAAGCGCTTCCAGTGCGGCACATACGTGCGGCTGAGATTGCCCGCCAGAACGCTGAGCGGTGCGGCCAGGTGCGTGTCGCATCTCCGAACCGAACTCATGACAGGTGGTCGGCAAGCCGGGGGTCGCGTCCGGCCGCCTATGAGTACCAAGATCTGGGTTTCCTGTACAGGAGCGTGGCTGGGCTGCGGTCTCGTACAGAAAACGCCGATCATCGTGACAAGCGAGGGGTGATTTGTCGGTTAAACGGGTGTCGGGACTTCATGCTCGTACCGCATTCGGCGATCGTGGAGCGACGCGTGCCAACGACCGGCGATTGGACTGCACGTCCGCACCGGAGATGGCGATCTTCACGCCGGCGCGGACCGCCTGAACCGAAACAATCTGGGGGGTATCCGCACCGCGGATACCCCCCAGGATCTGACGTGGACTCAGCTCTCCAGCATCTTGCGCAGCACGTACTGCAGGATGCCGCCGTGGCGGTAGTAGTCCGCCTCGCCGGGCGTGTCGATGCGGACGACCGCGTCGAACGTGATGCCCGTGTCGGTGCTGACCGTCACGGTGCGCGGCGTGGTGCCGTCGTTGAGGGCGGTCACCCCGCTGATCGTGAACGTCTCCTCGCCGGTGAGCCCCAGCGACGTCGCCGTCGCGCCCGCCGGGAACTGCAGCGGCAGGACGCCCATGCCGATGAGGTTCGAGCGGTGGATGCGCTCGTACGACTCGGCGATCACCGCGCGTACGCCCAGCAGCGCCGTGCCCTTGGCGGCCCAGTCGCGCGACGAGCCCGAGCCGTACTCCTTGCCGGCGAGGATCACCAGCGCGGTGCCCGCGGCGGCGTAGTTCTGCGCGGCGTCGTAGATCGTCGCGACGGGTCCACCGGCGACCGTGAAGTCGCGGGTGAAGCCGCCCTCCGTACCGGGCGCGATCTGGTTGCGCAGGCGGATGTTGGCGAACGTGCCCCGGATCATCACCTCGTGGTTGCCGCGCCGTGACCCGTACGAGTTGAAGTCCTTGCGCTCCACGCCGTGCGCGGACAGGTAGAGGCCCGCCGGCGAGTCCGGCTTGATGGAGCCGGCCGGCGAGATGTGGTCGGTGGTGACCGAGTCGCCGAGCTTGGCGAGCACCCGGGCGCCCGCGATGTCCGCGACCGGCGCCGGCGCGGCCGCCATGCCCTCGAAGTACGGGGGCTTGCGGACGTACGTCGAGTCGGCGGCCCACTCGAACGTGTCGCCGGCCGGGGTGGGCAGCGAGCGCCAGCGGTCGTCGCCGGCGAACACGTCGGCGTAGTCCTTGGCGAACATCTCCGCGGACACGGCCGAGTCGATGACCTCCTGGACCTCCTGCGGGGAGGGCCAGATGTCGCCGAGGTAGACCGGGTTGCCGGCCGGGTCCACGCCCAGCGGGTCGCGGGCCAGGTCGATGTCCATGCTGCCGGCGATCGCGTACGCCACGACGAGCGGCGGCGAGGCCAGGTAGTTCATCTTCACGTCCGGGTTGATCCGGCCCTCGAAGTTGCGGTTGCCGGACAGCACGCTGACCACGGCGAGGTCCTCGGCCTGCACGGCCGCCGAGATCTGCTCGGGCAGCGGCCCGGAGTTGCCGATGCAGGTGACGCAGCCGTAGCCGACCAGGTGGAAGCCGAGCTTCTCCAGGTAGGGCAGCAGGCCGGCCTTCTCGTAGTAGTCCATGACGACCTTGGAGCCGGGCGCCAGGGTGGTCTTCACCCACGGCTTGGCGGCCAGGCCGCGCTCGACGGCCTTGCGGGCGAGCAGCGCCGCGCCGACCATCAC
The DNA here is from genome assembly GCF_039528515.1 of Luedemannella flava. Taxonomy (NCBI): domain Bacteria; kingdom Bacillati; phylum Actinomycetota; class Actinomycetes; order Micromonosporales; family Micromonosporaceae; genus Luedemannella; species Luedemannella flava. The sequence goes on along the minus strand of NZ_BAAALT010000028.1, from coordinate 24,286 downwards.
CTGCGGGTTGGACGTGTTGGTGCACGACGTGATCGACGCGATCACCACGGCGCCGTGGTCGATCTCGAAGCTCGTGCCGTCGGCCAGCGTGACGGGCGTCGGGTTGTGCGGCCGCCCGGCCGCGTTGGCGTTGGACGCCGGCGGGTCGGAGGCGGGGAAGCTCTCGGCGCTCTCCTCGTCCACCCCGTCGTCGGCGACGTAGTCGGGCAGCGCCGAGCGGAACGCGGTCTTCGCGTCGGTCAGCGCGACCCGGTCCTGCGGGCGCTTGGGGCCGGCGATGCTCGGCACGACGGTCGAAAGATCAAGTTCAAGATATTCCGAGTACGCCGGCTCCGGCGCGGCCGGGTCGTGCCAGAGCGACTGCTTGCGCGCGTATGCCTCGACGAGCGCGAGCTGCTCCGCGGAGCGGCCGGTCAGCTTGAGGTAGCGTACGGTCTCCGCGTCGATCGGGAAGATGGCGCAGGTGGAGCCGAACTCGGGGCTCATGTTGCCGATGGTGGCCCGGTTGGCGAGCGGCACGGCGGTCACGCCGGAGCCGTAGAACTCGACGAACTTGCCGACCACGCCGTGCTTGCGCAGTATCTGGGTGATCGTGAGCACGAGGTCGGTGGCGGTGGCGCCGTCGGGCAGGCTGCCGTTGAGCTTGAAGCCGACGACCCGCGGGATGAGCATGCTCACCGGCTGGCCCAGCATGGCGGCCTCGGCCTCGATGCCGCCGACGCCCCAGCCGAGCACGCCCAGCCCGTTGACCATCGTGGTGTGCGAGTCGGTGCCGACGAGCGTGTCGGGGTAGGCCACGCCGCCCCGCGGCATGACGACGCGGGCCAGGTGCTCGATGTTGACCTGGTGCACGATGCCGGTGCCCGGCGGGACGACCTTGAACTCGTTGAACGCGGTCTGGCCCCAGCGCAGGAACTGGTAGCGCTCGCGGTTGCGCCCGTACTCGATCTCGACGTTGCGCTCGAACGCGTCGGGGCGGCCGAACACGTCGGCGATGACGGAGTGGTCGATGACGAGCTCGGCGGGGGCGAGCGGGTTGACCTTGGACGGGTCGCCGCCGAGGTCGCGCACCGCCTCGCGCATGGTGGCCAGGTCGACGACGCAGGGCACGCCGGTGAAGTCCTGCATGAGGACGCGGGCCGGGGTGAACTGGATCTCGACGCTCGGCTCGGCGTTCGGGTCCCACGAGCCCAGCGCCGTGATGTGCTCGGTGGTGATGTTGGCGCCGTCCTCGGTGCGGAGCAGGTTCTCCAGCAGGATCTTGAGGCTGAAGGGGAGCCGCTCGTACCCGGGGACCTTGGTGATGTCGTAGATCTCGTAGCTCGCGCCCCCGACGCTGAGCTGAGTCTTCGCACCGAAGCTGTCGAGGCTCGCCACGTCGTACTCCTTATGAATCGCGGGAAGTCGTGCGGCGGCCGCACCGCCGCCCCAACAAACCGTACGTCCGTCTTGTTAAGTCGTCAAGCCGGGTCTCACTGCTGCAGGTCGAGGACGACCTTCACATCGTCGACCATAGGCTCCAACGCCTTGGGGAAGTCCGACAGGGCCACCCGACGCGTGACCAACGAGCGCAGCCAGCCGATGTCGGCCGCCGCGACGGCCGTGGCGGCCAGCTTCCAGTGGCGCCGGTTGGCGTTCACCGACCCGATCACCGCGTTGTTCTCCAGCACGATGTTCCGGTTGATCTGGCCCACGTCGAAGGTGATGTTGTGCCCACCGGAGGACATACCGGCCAGCACGACGACGCCGCCCGGGGCGATGAGATCGAGCGCGTCCACGATCACCGGTGCGGCGCCGGTGCATTCGAGGATGATGTCCGGGGCCAGGTGCGTGTCCATGACGGACTCGGGGTGGTACGTGGCGCCCAGCGCGCGCACCAGCTCGGGCTTGATCCCGTCCGTGGCGCGGTCCAGGACGTGCACGTCCAGCCCTCGCTGCACGCCCAACAGGGCCGCCAGCAGGCCGACCGGGCCGGCCCCCGTGACGAGCGCCGTGCGTGGCCGCCAGAACGAGCGCATGCCCACCTTCTCGACCTGGTCCCAGGCCTTCGCGACCACGCTGGCCGGCTCCATCAGGGTGCCGACCTCGATGAGCGTCGGGTCGAGCGGGATGACGAAGTCGCTCTCCACCCGCCAGTGCTCCCGGGCGAAGCCGTGCCGCTGCTTGATGCCGCATTCGACGAACTGCCCGTTGCGGCACATGTCCCACTCGCCGACCGCGCAGCTGGCGCACGGCACCGGATCGGGGCGGCGCACGACGGCGGTGACCAGGTCGCCGGGGGAGAGCCGGCCGGAGTCGTCGGAGATGACCCGGCCGAGCGCCTCGTGGCCCAGCACCAGGCGGTTGGGCGAGCGCGGCGGGGCCTGCCCGTAGTGCCCGGCGATGATCTCCCGATCGGTGCCGCACACGCCCACGAGCAGGCCCTCGACGAGCACCTCGCCCTCGGCGCCGGGCGGCTCGGGCAGGTCGCCGTCCACCCGGGCGCTGCCCGCCTTGCCTGGTGTGACCACAAGTCCGCGCATCGGCACCTCCGTCCGATTCGGGTTACCCCGTCACGTGTCAGTCAACACGGCGCCGGGCGGCCCCGTCGCCTGTTTGCCGGGGAGACGGCCGACGACCTGAGCGAGGAGCCAGTGGAGGTTGCGTGGATCGGTGTCCTTCGCCGGCCCGGCGAAGCTGAGACTGACCACGATGTCGCCCTTGAAGGCCGTGGCCGCGTGCCTGATCGCGAACGCCGAGTCGCCGATGCCGGGCAGCGGCGTGCCGTGGCTGCCGCTCGCCTTCGCGACGGCGTGGGCCAGCGCCGCCGACCCGAGGAGGACCTGCAGGACCGTCCTGCCGTCCGGCCCGCTGAACTCGGCGTGCCAGATGGGCATCGGTACGGGTGGCATCGCCCGGTACGTGCACGGCGCGCCGACCGCGCGGCTCACCTCGTTGACGGGGACCAGCGCTTCGATCGGCGGCAGGTCCGCGAGCGGCCCGGCGCCGGACATCATGGCACCGAGGAGCGTGCCCGGCAGACCGCCGGCCGCTGCCGGCGCGCGCTGGGCAGGGACGCCCATCGCCTGCGCGATGAGCGCCTCGGTGTTGTCGTCGGCGGGCGCCACGTGCGTCTGCGGGGCGTGGCCGCGCTCGAGGACGGTGATCTCGCCGATGCGCCGGCACCAGGGCCGGACCACGATCTTCACCGTGTCGCCGGGGTCCACCTGGTTGACGAACTCCGTCGGCAGGGCCCAGGCCCGCGTGGTGTCGCCCTTGCCGTCGTCGACGGCCAGGTAGCTCAGCCAGGGCCGGGGCGGGCTGTTCTCGCCGCCCGGATGCTGCTTCCACAGCCGGATCCAGAGCGCCTCACCCGTGATCGTCACGGGCGCGGCCAGATCGATGATCGCGCGTACCAGCATGTAGGCGCCGTAGGTGACGCCGCCGATGCCGAGTACCAGCATGATCTTGGAAGCCAGGCCGAAGGCGGTCGCGATCGTGCCCGTCTCCTCCGTGCTGATCTGGGCCGCGATCCCGCGCACCTTCCACAGCAGCGCGAACCCGATCCCGCCGACGATCAGCGCCCGGATGATGATCTGCGGCGCGGTTCGCCCGTAGCGCCACCACGTGCTCGGGTAGCGGATGCGTACCCGGTGCCACACGCCTCCGAAGTGCGACCAGGCGAGCTTGTGGTCGCCCATGCCCATCTCGATCGCCGCGCTGGTGGCGCGGGTCGCGCCGACGGCCGCGCCGTACGCCAGGTAGCGGTCCCACACCGCGACCGAGGCCGGCGGCAGGTCGGCGAACGACTCGTGGCCGCGCAGCCACGCCTTCACGCCCAGCCAACGGGAGGCCGCCTGCCAGCCGGCGGGCGTGTCCCGCTCGCCGTGGTTGCGCCCCGCGACGGCGGACAGCAGGCCGCCGAGGACGATGACGGCGCCGATGACGGCGCCGACGGGGTTGTCGTCGGCGTTCGGTTCGGCGTGCCGGTAGATCGCGAACCCGGTGGGCGCCGCGGCGACGAACCCCAGGATGTTGAGCCCGGTCACGACGGGCGCGGACAGTCGGCGCCGCGAGATCCCGCGGCTGCGCGCGTCCGCGATGATCTCCGCGCGGAGCCGCTTCCACCACGACCCGGCCTGGCTCTCGTCGCGGAACGTGAGGGCGGTCAGGGGCACCATGCCGCCCTTGGCGAGCCCGGCGACCCGGTCGAAGACCATCCGTTCGTACGCCGTGAGCCCGGCGGGCCGCGGGTCACGAACGTGGATGGTGGTCTGCATGATGTCGTTGCCCGGCTGGCGAAACTCGATGATCTTCCGGGCGCCCAGGTCCAGCAGGGTCGCCTCGGCCGCGTCCTCGGTCAGTTCCCAGCGGTTGGCCAGCAGGCTCGCCAGCGCCGGCGGCTCCGGCGGCAGGTCCTGGGTGGCCGGCGCCGGGGTGACCGACGCCGGCCGGGTGACTCCGAGCGCGACCGCGTACACCGCGAACCAGGCGGCGACCGCGCCGACCGCGACCGCGATGTCGAGGTAGTGGAGGTCCATCGCGGCGGCGGGCGGTTAGAAGCGGACCTGGACGGGGCCGCGCTCACCCTCGGCGGCCTCGAAGAAGTCCATCTGCTTGAAGTTGCCGACCCCGGCGATGATGTTCGTCGGGATCGTCTGGATGCTCGTGTTGAAGGTCTGCACGGCGCTGTTGTAGAACTGGCGCGCGTACGCGATCTTGTCTTCGGTGCTGGCCAGCTCGCTCTGCAGGGCCGCGAAGTTCTCGTTGGCCTTCAGGTTCGGGTACGCCTCGGCGAGCGCGAACAGCCGGCCCAGCGTCTGGGTCAGGGCGTTCTCGGCCTCGGCCCGACCGGCGGGGCCCTGGCTGCCCGCGGCGGAGATCGCCGTGTTGCGGGCCTGGATGACGGCCTCGAGGGTGCCCTTCTCGTGGGCGGCGTACCCCTTGACCGTCTCCACCAGGTTGGGGATCAGGTCGACGCGGCGCTTGAGCTGCACGTCGATCTGCGCCCAGGACGCCTGGACCTGGTTGCGCTGGCGGACCAGCTTGTTGTACGTCGCCAGCGCCCAGATGACCAGGACGACGAGGACGAGACAGACGAGGCCGCCGACGATGGCGGCGACGGTGGAACCGGTCATGCGACGGCCCTTCCCGAGTCGGAGATCACGGCGATCATTCTGCCGCTCGGGTTGAGCTTCACGGGCACCGCCCGGCCCGCGCTCGCATATGTCGCCGATTTGACCTCGGCTACCGCGTCACGCGCGCCGCACGGCGTTGGCGGGGAACGTCCGTGGCAGCGCGCGCCGCGCGGCCCCGGCCGGCGGGGGCCACCGTGAGGACGCGCCGACTCCACGGCCGGACGTGGATCGTCACCAGGTCGCCCGGTCGCACCCGGTTGACCAGCCCGTCGGGCAGACCCCAGGCCCGGGTGACCCCGCTCCCGCCGTCGTCCACGGCCAGGTAGTGCAGCCACGGCCGGTGGTCCTTGAGTCGCAACCGTGAGTGTTGCCTCCACAGGCGGATGTAGATCGCCTCGCCGGTGATCTCGACGGGCGCGGCCCGGTCGATCAGGGCCCGCACGAGCAGGTACGCGCCGTAGACCACCCCGGTCGCGGCGAGCGCAAGCATGATCTTCGAGCCGGTACCGGGCCGGTCGGCTCCGGTCGGGCGCAGCGCCCACAACAGCGCGAGCCCGACGGCCGCGCTGACGAGGGCCCGGATGACGAGCTGCCGGGTGGTGCGGCCGTAGCGCCACCGGGCGTGCGGGTAGCGGACCCGCACCCGGTGCCACACGCCGCCGAAGTGCGACCAGACCAGCCTACGGTCGCCCGTACCCAGGTCGACCGCGTCGTTCGTGGCCCGGGCCGCCCCGACGGCGGAGCCGTAGCTCAGGTACCGGTCCCACACCGTGACCGACGTGGGCGGCAGCTCGGCGAACGCCTCGTGCGCCTGCAGCCACGCCTTCACGCCCAGCCACCGGGCGGCCGCCTGCCGGCCGGCGCCGGTGTCGCGCTCCCCGTGGTCGCGGCTCGCCAGAGCCACCAGCACGCCGCACACGGCCACGGCAACCAGCACGGACAACCGGATGGAATGGCTGGTATCCGGCCCGGTGTGGTGGTAGATCGTGAGCCCGGTCAGCAGCGCGACGCCGAGCGCCGCCAGGTTGAAGACGGTCACCACCACGGCCGTGAGCCGTTGCCGGGAGATCCCGCGGCTGCGCGCGTCGTCGATGATCGCCGCGCGGAGCCGCTTCCACCACGACCCGGCCTGCTTCTCGTCCCGGAACGTGAGGGCGGTCAGCGGCACCATGCCGCCGTCGGCGAGCCCGGCGACCCGGTCGAAGACCATCCGCTCGTACGCCGTGAGCCCGTCGGGCCGCGGGCCGCGGACATGGATGGTGGTCCGCATGATGTCGTCGCCGGGCTGGCGGAACTCCAGGATCCCGCGGGCGCCGAGGTCGAGCAGGGTCGCCCTGGCGGCGTCCCCGGTCAGCTGCCAACGGTTGGCCAGCAGGCTGGCCAGCGCCGGCGGCTCCGGCGGCAGATCGGGCGTCGCCGGCGCCGCGGTGACCGACGCCGGCCTGGTGACCACGCGCGCGACGGCGTACGCGGTCAGCCACGCGGCGACGGCGCCGAGCGTCACCACGACGTCGAGGTGGTAGAGGTCCATCGAGGCGGCGGGTCGCCCTTCACGAGTCGGAGATCATGGTGCTGCCATCGATGATCACCGCGGACCGTGGCCGCCTGCCGTTATGTGTCGTCGACCCGACGCCGGGCGACCCGGTGTCAGCCGGGCAGCCGGGGCCCCGCCTCGCGCTGCTCCGCCAGCCACGACTCCACGTCGTCGGCCGTGCGCGGCAGGCCGTCGGACAGGTTGCGCGACCCGGTGGCGGTCACCAGGATGTCGTCCTCGATGCGCACGCCGATGCCGCGCAGCTCCGCCGGGACCAGCTCGTCCTCGGCCTGGAAGTACAGCCCCGGCTCGACCGTCAGCACGTAGCCCTCGGCGAGGCTGCCGTCGCGGTAGTTCTCCTTGCGGGCGTTCGCGCAGTCGTGCACGTCGAGGCCCAGCATGTGACCGAAGCCGTGCAGGGTCCACCGCTTGTAGACGTGGCTGTCCTTCGACAGCGCCTCGTCAACGGAGCAGGGCAGCAGGCCCAGATCGTGGAGGCCCTCGGCGAGGACCTTGTTGCAGGCGTCCGCGACCGCCTCGTACTTCACGCCGGGGCCGACCGCGTCGATGCCGGCCTGCTGGGAGCGGTGGACGATGTCGTACACGTCGCGCTGGACCTGGCTGAACCGGCCGTTGACCGGCACGGTGCGGGTGACGTCGGCCGTGTAGAGGTTGCGGTTCTCCACGCCCATGTCCATGAGCAGCAGCTCGCCCGGCGTCGTGTGCCCGGTGTTGCGGATCCAGTGCAGGATCGTGGCGTGCGCGCCCCCGCCGACGATCGACGAGTAGCCCAGCTCGTTGCCGTCGTGGCGGGCGCGGGTGTAGAAGACGCCGTCGATGAGCCGCTCGCTGATCGACCGGTCGGCCGGCAGGATGCGGGCCACGTCCTCGAAGCCGCGGACCGTCGCGTCGATCGCGTCCTGCAGCTGGGCGATCTCCCACTCGTCCTTGACCAGCCGCAGCTCGGACAGGACCGTGGCCAGCTCGTTGTCGCGGGTCCTGGCCTTCTCCGTGTCGTACGGCGCGACGGCCTTGTCGACCGCGGGGTCGATGCCGCGCAGCACCCGGGTCCGGCCGGGGGCGCAGTCGGCCAGCGCGGCCCGCAGGCCGGCGAAGTCGGCCGTCTCGATGCCCAGCTCGGTGGTCTTCTCCGCGAGCGTGTGCCGGCGGCCGATCCACAGCTCGCCGTAGGCGGCGTTGCGGAAGAATTCGTCGGTGTCGCGGGGCGAGCGCGGGCGCACGTACAGGACCGCGTCGTGGCCGGCGCCGTTCGGCCGCATGATCAGGACCGCGTCGGGGTCGTGCTCGCCGGTGAGGTAGACGAAGTCGGTGCCCGGCCGGAACTGGAACGTCGTGTCGTTGGCCCGGGTGTGCTCGCGGCCGGTCGGGATGACCAGCGTCTCGCCGGGGAAGGCCGCGGAGAGGGCCGCGCGACGCTTGGCGTGGTTGGGCACCTGGGGGCGCGGCGTCACGTCGAGGGGGGAGTCGGCCCAACCGGAACGCATGAAGTCGAGATACTTCTGCGGCAGGTCCGCGTCGTACGACCGGATGCCCCGCTCGCCGTCCGCTGTGACCTGGATCTCAGGCTTCTTTTCGTCGTTCATGCTGTGGCCCTCCTCCGTGACGTCATCGAGGCTACCCCGTGAAAGGATGCACGCCATGTGCGGACTGATTACCTTCGTCAGCAGCAACCGTGGCGCGAACAGCCAGCGGGATGTGATCGCACAGGCGCTGGAGACGATGCACCACCGCGGTCCGGACGAAACGGGCGTCGAGGTGGTCGGCTCGGACGTCGTCTTCGCGCACAAGCGGCTGTCGATCATCGACGTCGCGTCCAGCCATGAGCCCCTCCCGTACGCCGAGGGCCGCTACCTGCTCATCTTCAACGGTGAGATCTACAACTACATTGAACTGCGCAAACAGCTGATCCAGGAGTACGGCGCGCGGTTCGACACCTCCGGCGACGGCGAGGTGATCGTCGCGGGCTACCACCACATGGGCCCGGCGATCCTCGACCGGCTGCGGGGCATGTTCGCGTTCGTGATCTGGGACGCGCAGGAGCGCGTGGCGTTCGCTGCCCGCGATCCGTTCGGCATCAAGCCACTGCACTATCTGCGTACCAATGACGGGGTGTATTTCTCGTCCGAGAAGAAGGCGCTGCTGCCGTTCGCGCCGGCGGCCCACTCGGGCGACGAGGGGCTGGACACCGCGAACCTGTCGCACTACCTGACCCTGCAGTACGTGCCGGAGCCCGGCACGCTGCACCGGGGCGTGGCGCGGCTCGGCTCGGGGGAGTGGGTCTCGTTCCGGCCCGACACGCGTGAGGTCGACGGGGGCCGCTACTACCGGCCCGTCTTCGCGCCGCGGCCCGTGCCGCAGCCCGAGGTGCTCTACCGGCGCATCCGGGAGACGCTGCGCGAGTCGGTGCGCATGCACATGCGGGCGGACGTGCCGGTCGGCGCGTTCCTGTCCAGCGGCATCGACTCCACCGCCGTGGTGGCCCTGGCCCGCGAGTTCAACCCCAACATCCTCACGTTCACGGTCGGCTTCGACGTCCCGGGGTACTCGGAGATCGACGTGGCGCAGGAGTCCGCGCGGCACCTCGGCGTCACCACGATCCCGACCAAGATCGGGCCGCAGGACATGATGGACGCGCTGCCCAAGATCGTCTGGCACCTGGACGACCCGGTGGCCGACCCGGCGCTGGTCCCGCTCTACTACGTGGCCAAGAAGGCCGCCGAGCACGTCACCGTGGTCCTGTCCGGCGAGGGCGCCGACGAGTTCTTCGGCGGGTACACGATCTACCGCGAGCCGCTGTCGCTGTCGGCGCTGACCGGCCTGCCGGACGTGGCGCAGAAGGGTCTGCGCAACATCGCCCGCGTGATTCCGGAGGGCGTCAAGGGGCGCAGCTTCCTGGAGCGCGGCACCACCCGGCTGGAGGACCGCTACTACGGCAACGCGCGCATGTTCACCGAGGAGGAGAAGCAGCACCTCCTGCGGCGGTACGACCCGTCGGTGCGCTACACCGACGTGACGTACCCGATCTACGCCGAGGCCATGGAGCTCGACGACGTCACGAAGATGCAGTACATCGACCTGTATACCTGGCTGCGCGGCGACATCCTCGTCAAGGCCGACCGCATGTCGATGGCGCACTCGCTGGAGCTGCGGGTGCCGTTCCTCGACCGCGAGGTCTTCGACGTGGCCGCGACCATCCCGACGGAGCTCAAGCTGCCGCCGCGCTCGGCGGAGACCAAGTTCGCCATGCGCCGGGCGCTGGAGGGCGTCGTCCCGCCCGCGATCGTCAACCGCAAGAAGCTCGGCTTCCCCACCCCGACCCGGGTGTGGCTGCGCGGCGAGATGTACGACTGGGCGCACGACATCATGGCCCGCTCCGGGGCCGGGGAGCTGCTCGACCTCAACTACGCCCGGCAGCTGCTCGACGCCCACAAGCGCGAGGAGGCCGATCACTCCCGCAAGGTGTGGACTGTCCTTATTTTCTGCATCTGGCACGCCATTTTCGTCGCCCGTACGTTGGACCCTGGCGTGCAGCGTGCGCAATCCGCGCTCCTGACGAAACCAGTCGTCGGTTCGATGGTCTCGTAATCCCGAGATTGGGCACTACCATCGGTGGAGTGCCCTGAGGAGGAGCGGCCATGTTACCGACGCTGAGCGACGTGTTGACGCAACCCTTCACGCTGGAGTACGTCGCTGAGCTGTCGGCGGCCGATCCGGAGCACAGATATGAGCTCAACAGGGGAACACTAACGATCATGCCGCCGGCCGACGACGACCACAACGCGATCGTCACCGAGCTGATCGTGTGGCTCATGACGGGCCGCTTCACGGCGCGTGAAGTCCTCGCGAACTCGGGCATCCGGACGAGCCGCGACGATGGCGGCATAGGGCGCAGCCCGGACGTCATGGTGCGAATCCCCCCGATCGAGGGCGCCCGACGCACGGTCTGGCTCGACCCCGACGACGTTCTGCTGGTGGTCGAGGTCGTTTCGGCGGGCTCCGAGGATCTCGACCGCATCATCAAACCCCGCGAGTACGCCGAGGCGGGCGTCCCCTGGTTCTGGCGCGTGGAGCGCGACGGCGAGCCGACGGTGCTGGTCCACCGTCTCAACGGCGACACCTACGACCTGGTCGACATCGTCCCGCTCGACGAGCTCGTCCTCCGCCCCGCCCCCCGCCTGGACGTCTGACCCACGCCCACCCGCCCCGGGCCGCGCCCCTCGACGGGCGCCCGCGACCCGCGCCGCGCACTTGCGCCGCCAAGAGATCGCAGTGGCGGGATGGTGACGGCCAGACCTCGCTTAGGGGTCGCATCCTTTGGCGGGATGGTGACGGCCGGGCCTCGCTTAGGGGTCGCAGTGGCGGGGTCGTGGCGGCGCCAAGAGGGCGCCATTGGCGGGCGGCGTGCCGGTGCGCGTTTCACCCCTCGGGGTGCTGCCATTCGTCAAGAGGCACATGTGCACATCTGGCGAAGTCGATGACGCTTGCCCCCGCCAGATGCGCACATCTGGCGGGCCCACCGACGGTCACCTTCGCCACATGTGAACATCTGGCGGGTCAGGTACCGCCCAACGCCGCCACATGTGAACATCTGGCGGGGCGGAGGCGGCGAACCTCGCCACATGTGAACATCTGGCGGGACGCAGACATGGACGCTCGCCGGATGTGCGCATCTGGCGAGCTCCAAATGCCCGCGGGCCGCCAGATGCGCACGATTGGCGAGGCCCCAGCCTCCCGACCCCACCAGAAGTGAGCATCTGGCGGGCGGCGCCGGCCGCGCGCCCACCAGATGTGCACATGTGGCGAGACGCGGGCGCCGCGGATGTTCGCCGGCGGCGGGCGGTAGCGCGAGTCCAGCCCCCGGGGGCGGGCGGCAGTGCGGGGTCCTGGGGCGCGGCGGGGAAGGGGAGGTGGGCGCGGACGGGCGTCGATACAGTGCCGGGGTGCGGCGGGTCGTGGTGGTGGGGAACGCGGGGTCGGGGAAGACGACGCTCGGCCGGCGGCTCGGCGAGGCGCTCGGCGTGCCGTTCGTCGAGCTGGACTCGATCTTTCATCAGGAGGGCTGGCGGCCCTTGCCGGAGGACCTGTTCCGCGCCCGGGTCCTCGACATCGTCGCCGCAGACGCCTGGGTGATCGACGGGAACTACCGCGTCGTCCGCGACCTGGTGTGGGCGCGAGCGGACACGGTCGTCTGGTTCGATCTGCCCCGCCGAACGGTGATGCGGCAGGTCGTGCTGCGTACGTTGCGTCGGATGGCGACGCGGCAGGTGCTGTGGAACGGCAACCGGGAGCCGGTGTCGGGCCTGTTCCGCCTCGACCCGGAGCATTCGATCATCCGGCTGGCGTGGCTCAAGCACGCCACGTACCACGAGCGGTTCGCCGCGGCGGCCGCCGATCCCCGGTTCGCGCACCTCAGGTTTGTGCGGATCGGCTCCCGCGCGGATGCCACCACCCTGGTCGCCACCGCCGACGGGTGATCAGGCGGACTGGCGGAGCAGCAGGGTCGCCTCGTCCGGCGGCAACGGGCGGGCCAGCAGGTAGCCCTGGCCGTAGCGGCAGCCCAGCTCCAGTAACGCCGCGCGGTGCGCCTCGGTCTCGATGCCCTCGGCGACCACGTCCAGGCCGGAGGAGTCGGCGATGGCGAGGATCGCGCGGACGATGCCGCGGTCGATGTCCCGGTCGATCATGCCCGCGACGAACGACCGGTCGATCTTCAGGCGCTCGGCGGGGAAGCGCTGCAGGTAGGACAGGATCGAGTAGGACATGCCGAAGTCGTCGAGCGCGAAGTGCACCCCGGCCTCGCGCAGCGCGACGGCGCGCAGGGCCAGGTCCTCCCGGGCGTACCCGTGCTCGGTGACCTCCAGCCAGACGTCGGCGGGCGACACCCCGGCACCCTTGATGGTCTCCAGGGTGTGCGCGGCGAGGTTCTCCTGGCGCAGCTGGGCCACGGAGAGGTTCACGCTCATGTGGATGCCCGGCCACTCGTGCTGCCAGGTTGCCAGCTGCTGGCACGCCTCGGCGAGCACCCAGCTGCCGATCGGCACGATGGCCCCGGTCTCCTCGGCGAGGGGGATGAACACCTCGGGTGGGATCGGCCCGCGGGTCGGGTGCACCCAGCGCAGCAGCGCCTCGAAGCTGACCACCTCGCCCGTGTCCAGGGCGAACACCGGCTGGTAGACCAGGCGCAGCTGCCCGTCGTCGAGCGCGCGCGTGAGGTCGTTGCGCAGGTCGAGCCGGTCCAGGGAGCGGTGCGAGGCGGCCTCGTCGAAGACCTCGACCTCGCCGAGGCCCTTGGCCTTGGCCGCGTACATGGCGGCGTCGGCGTCGCGCAGCATGGCGCTCGCCGTCGTGGTGCCCCGCACGCCGTGCACGCCGCCGACGCTCGCGGACACCTGCACCTGCTCGCCCCGCAGCGTGAACGGTTGCTTCAGCGCGACCTGCACGCGCCGGCCCACCTCGGCGATGTCGGCCAGGCCGCCGACCCCGTCGAGGACGAACACGAACTCGTCGCCACCGAAGCGGGCGAGCAGGTCGGTGGGGCGTACGCAGCGGGTCAGCCGGGCGGCGACCTGCTGCAGCAGCTCGTCGCCGGCCTCGTGGCCGAGCCGGTCGTTGACCGCCTTGAACTTGTCGAGGTCGCAGAAGAGCACGCCCACCGCGGTGCCCGCGCCATGCCCGAGCGCCTCGTGCAGGCGTTGGCCGGCGAGGGTGCGGTTGGCCAGCCCGGTCAGCGGGTCGTGGGTGGCCCGCAGGCGCAGCTCCTCCTCGAGGCGCTTGCGCTCGTCGATGACCCGGGACGACAGGACGATCGAGGCGGCGTCGGCGGGGGCGGGCCGCAGCACGCTCTCCACCCAGACCCAGGTGTCGGGGCCGGCGCGTAGCCGGTACTCAATTCTGGGTTCCTGCGCGGCCTGGACCAGCGCGGTGGCGAGCGGACCGCGGTCGCCGGGGTGGGCGAGGTCGGTCAGCGACCGGCCGACCAGCGCGGACGGCTCCTGGCCGAGTTCGTGGCGGTGCGACGGGGACGCGTAGACGAAGGTGCCGCGCCGGTCGACCACGGCGATCATGTCGCTGATCGCGTCGGTGATGAGGCGCAGCCATGACTCGTTCTGCGCCAGGGCGCGGTAGAGCTCGGCGTTGGCCATCGCGGCGCCCAGGTGGCTCGCGAAGATCGTGATGACCTCGATGGCGTCCTGCCGGAACAGCCGGGGCCGGTCGCTGGCGGTGCCGAGCAGCGCGACCACCGCCCCGTCACGGATGACGGGGACGCACAGCACCTGGTCGGCGGTGCCGGCGCCGCCGCAGTACGGCGTGCCGGACAGGGCGGCGCCCCACGCCGGGAGCGCGGCGACCGGTCGGGGCCACCCGGTCACCTCGGCGGCGGAGAGCCCGTGCTGGGCGCGCAGGGCCGCCTCCGCGCCGGCGATCGTCACGATCCAGGCCCGGTCGGTCTGCGCCAGGTCCGTCAGCAGGTCCACGGCCTCGGCCAGCAGCGGCCGCAGGTCGAGGTGGCGGGCCAGCCGGTGGCCGGACTGGGCGAGCCGTTCCAGCGCGACGCCGCGCTCGCTGGCCGCGACCGCCGAGGCCATCCGGTAGCCCACGGAGGTGAGCACCTGCAGCTCGGCGTCGCTGAACGGGGCGCCGCTGCGGCGGTAGAGCAGCAGCAGCTCCGCGCGCGGCTCCGGCTCGGCCGACAGCGGCAGCCACACGGCCGAGCGCAGGCCGATGCCGGCGAGCGAGGGCGGCACGTCCGCAGCGGCCAGCGGCTCGCGGACGACGGGTTCGCCGCGGGCGATCGCCTCGGCGGCGGCGGACCCGAGCGTCCACTCGCCGCGGAACGCCGGGTCGTCCTCGGGCAGGCCGCACGAGCTGGTCACGAGCAGCCGGTCGCCGGCCACCTCGGCGACCGCCGTGACGTCCGCGGAGAAGACCTCGGACAGGGCGGTGAGGGCCCGGTCGATGAGGTCCTCGGGTGAGGAGGGGGTGCCGATGACGGTGAGCAGCCGGATGAGCCGGGTGGTGTCGCGGTAGGCGTCGCGGACGGCGAGGCTGGCGGCGGCGAGCTGTTCCTGCGGGTCGGCCTCCTCCTCCGGCCCGGAGATCGCGAACTTCACAGGATCACGGCCGCGATCGTGGCGTTGTGGTAGCCCACCACGCTCGTGGTCCGGGCGAACTCGCCGTACGTGTAGAAGCCGAACGTGGGCACCGTGCCGGCGACCGCCTGCAGCCGGCGGGCCTCCTCGGCGCCGCGCCCGGCCAGGATGTCGAGCCGCGCCACGCAGCTGAACACGAGCGCGACGCTGGCGTCCGGGCGGTCGAGGGCGGCGGCGAGCGTGGCGTCGCCGACGTCGAGCAGGTCGTCGGGGCCGCACGAGACGACCTGCACCGCCGCGTACGGCGGCAGGGGGGCGAACGTGCGCAGCTGACCGTCGTCGTCGACGAACGCGCCCCGGATGAGCAGCGAGCCGTCGGGTTGGATCAGGCCGAACGCGTGCGCCGAGTGGTAGCCGCCGCCGCGGTCGCTGTCGATCTCGTCGGCGGCGTCGTCGTACCGGAAGTGCTCCCGGTAGACCTCCAGGGCGGGGCGCCCGCTGATCTCGCGCACCACCGGCCCGTCGACGCCGGTGACGAGCAGGGGCAGGCCGGTGGGCTGCCAGCCGTGGCCGGAGACGACGGTGAGCGGGCGCGGCGAGCCGATCCACACAGCCACCGCCGCGTCGGTGAGCACCCGGTCGTCGCGCAGCACGAACGTCCGGGCCAGGCGCCGGTCGTCGCCGGCCGCCCCGACGACGACGGGCACCGCGACGCCGGTGACCCGGTGGATGCCGTTGAGCAGCTCCTGCTGGTCGCCGGTGAGACCGTCGGAGAGGACGAGCAGCGCCTCGTGCGGCATGCGGTCGGCCCCGGCGGCCGCGCGGGCGGCCCGGGCCAGGTCGCGGCCGGCGTGGAACGAGTCCGCCCCGACGCCGGTCACCGACGCCACGCCGAACCGGTGCCCGTCGCCCGCGAGTGCCAGCACGGCGAGCCCCTGGTCGGGCGGGGTGAGGGTGCCCGCGTGCAGGTGGCCGCTGCTGCTCGCGCCGGCGAGCGGGGCGCCGCCGGTGACGGCGTTGACGCCGGCGAGGACGGCCGCCAGGTCGTAGCGCACGGAGGCGAAGACGAGGACGAGGTCGGGTCGACGACCGTCGAGGGCGGCGCACGCGGCCCGCGCGTCGTCGGCGCCGGCCTGGCGCGCGGCCGCGACCTCGCTCGCGCCGATGCCGGCCCGCAGCCGGTCGGCGACGGCCACCGGCGCCCGTTCGTCACCCATCGCGATGAGACTACTACCGCCGCGTTGTCGACACAGGGGCCAAATCCGGCGCTCTGCGGCGGTCAGAGCTGCTGTGATAAGGATGTACCTGATCGCGCCCGCATTGAGCTTCAAGAATTTCGCCGATTTTCGCACTATGTGAGGCTTTGGATGACTGATCTGCGCCAACCGACCGACCCGTCACCGGGTTGGCAGCTCGACCACCTCAAGGAGTACGTCGAGTCCGACGGCGAGCATGGCCACATCTGGATGGGTGTGCCGTGCCTCCTGCTCACCACGAAGGGCCGCCGCTCGGGCATCGCCCGCCGGACCCCGCTGATCTACGGCGAGGACGCCGGCCGCTACCTGCTCGTGGCCAGCAAGGGCGGCAGCCCCGACCACCCGGCGTGGTACCTCAACCTCGACGCCGACCCGCGCGTGCTCGTGCAGGTCAAGGACGAGGTGTTCGAGGCCGACGCGCACACCGCCACGGGCGCGGAGCGGGCCCGGCTGTGGCGGGAGATGACGAAGATCTGGCCGGACTACGACACGTACCAGACCAAGACCGACCGGGAGATCCCCGTCGTGGTGCTGACCCGGGTCAGCTGAGCCCGGCCAGCTCCGCGTAGCCCCGGCGCACCGCGATGAGCGACTGCGTCGGGCCGAACGTGGCCCTCGCGGCCACCGCCTCCATCGGCGCCCCGTCGAGGTGCCCGTCGCGGATGAGCCACGCCAGCTCGGTCAGCTCGGCGTGCTGCGCCCGGACGAACCCGGCGTCGGTGACGGCGCCGTGCCCGGGGACGAACACCGTGCCGGGGCCGGTGTCCGCGATCAGCGCGGCCAGCGTCTCGGGCCAGTCCAGGGGGTACGCGTCGTCGAAGCACGGCGGGGCGCCCACCTCGACGAGGTCACCGGCGACGACCACGTCGACGTCGTCAACCCGGGCCACGAGGTCGCCCTCGGTGTGGCCGCGGCCCAGGTGGCGCAGCGTCACCGTGCGGCCGCCGATGTCGAGCACGGTCAGGGAGTGCACGAGCCGGTCGGGCGGCACCACGGTGACCGCGAGGACCTCCTCGGCGAGCTCCGGGTGAGCGGCGAGGCACTCGTCGTAGGCCTCCCGGCGCAGCCGCTCGGGGTGTTCGCGCAGCTCGGTGACGACGGCCTCGTGGGCCCAGATCGCGGTGCCCGGCGAGGCGGCGGCGAGGGTGGCGTTGCCGAAGGTGTGGTCGAAGTGGTGGTGCGTGTTGACCAGCACGAGCGGCAGCGGGCTGACCCGCCGCGTGGCGGCCAGCAGCTCCTCGGCCTGGCCCACGGTGGACAGCGTGTCGACGACCACGACGGCCTCGCCGCCGACGACGACCGTGGCGTTCACGTCGAAGTGCGGCTGGCGCAGCACGTGCACCCCGGCGGCGATCTCGGTGAACGTCATGGCGTCACGCCCCGGTCGCCCGCTGGACGAACGTCTGCCGGTCGACGATGACCCGCTCGACCCGGCCGCGGGCGGCCACCGTGTCTCCGTCGTGGACGGTCACCTCGAAGACGAGCCGGCGACCCTCCGCCTCGAGCAGCGTGGCGACGGCGCGCACGGTGCGCCCGACCGGGGTGGGCGCGAGGTGTTCCAGCTCCACCCGGGTGCCGACGGTCGTCAGGCCGGGCTCCAGCGTGCCGGCGGTCGCGGCCACCGTGGCGGCCTCCGCCAGGGCCAGCGCGCGCGGCGTGCCGAGCACCGGGACGTCGCCCGAGCCCAGCTCCTGCGCGGTGTCGGCCTCGCCCACCGTCAGCTCCACCCCGGCGCGGGCGCCCACCCTCACTCCCATAGCTGGCAGCCTACGGCGTCGCGGGCAGTCGGGTGACGTCGCGCAGGAAGCCCCGGGCGGACAGGAAGTCGCCGAGGTGCTCGCGGTGGGCGTCGCAGGCGAGCCAGACCTTGCGCCGGTCGGGGGTGTGCAGCTTCGGGTTGTTCCAGGCCAGCGACCACGAGGCGGTCGCACGGCAGCCCTTGGCGGAACAGAGGAGTTCGTCGGCATCCATCACCGCGAGTGTCGCACTCGAGCGGTTGGACGAATAGGACGCCGGGCGGCCACGGGGGAAGCCGCCCGGCGTCGTTCGAAATGTTATCCCGCGCGCGGGGTGCGTGCTAGGGGTAGCCGATGACCGTTTGGCTTGTTGCTGGCGCCGGAATGGGGGGTCTGGTGCCGGCGTGGACACGCTGCTGTATCCCAGTCACTATGGGCGATATGCGCTAAGTTGATCTTAGTCGTTCCGTGAGGGACCGGCAGCGCGGTGTGGCAACGCCTACGCCCGCTGGTTCCCGCGTGAAAGGCTGTGCACGTCCGTAGCTGTCACCGTGAAGCCGTGGGGGACCCGTGAGCGAGATCGAGAAGCCCGAGCCGCAACCCGAGCCGACGGCGCCGCCCGGGATGACCCCGGCGCAGGCCGCCACCGTGCTGGAGCGGGTGCTGTTCGAGGTCAAGCGGGTGATCGTCGGCCAGGACCGGATGATCGAGCGGATGCTCGTGGCGATCCTCGCGCGCGGGCACTGCCTGCTGGAGGGCGTGCCCGGCGTGGCCAAGACCCTCGCGGTCGAGACCCTCGCCACGGTGGTCGGCGGCAGCTTCGCGCGCATCCAGTTCACCCCCGACCTGGTGCCCGCCGACATCATCGGCACCCGCATCTACCGGCAGTCCAGCGAGAAGTTCGACGTCGAGCTGGGCCCGGTGTTCGTGAACTTCCTACTCGCCGACGAGATCAACCGGGCCCCCGCCAAGGTGCAGTCGGCGCTGCTGGAGGTCATGGCCGAGCAGCACGTCTCCATCGGCGGACAGCGCTTCGACGTGCCGCTGCCGTTTCTCGTCATGGCCACCCAGAACCCGATCGAGCAGGAGGGCGTCTACCCCCTGCCGGAGGCCCAGCGCGACCGGTTCCTGCTCAAGATCGTTGTGGGGTACCCGAGCGACGTCGAGGAACGCGAGATCGTCTACCGGATGGGCGTGCGCGCGCCGCTCCCCGAGAAGATCCTCACCGGCGACCAGCTCATCAGCCTGCAGGAACTCGCCGACCGGGTGTTCGTGCACAACGCGCTCGTCGACTACGCGGTGCGCCTCGTCTTCGCCACCCGGGAGCCCGCCGCGCACAACCTGCCCGACGTGGCCCAGCTCATCCAGTACGGCGCGAGCCCGCGCGCCTCGCTCGGCATCGTCCGCGCGGCCCGGGCGCTGGCGCTGATGCGCGGGCGCGACTACGCCCTGCCGCAGGACATCGTCGACGTGGCGCCCGACATCCTGCGCCACCGCCTGGTGCTCAGCTACGACGCCCTCGCCGACGACGTCTCCGCCGACCACATCGTCGGCCGGGTGCTCGCCGCCGTGCCCGAGCCGGTCGTCGCTCCCCGGCAGAGCGCGTCCCCGGCGGCGACCGCCGGTGTGGGCGGCCCGCCGCCCGCCCTGCCCCAGCTGCAGTGGCCGGGTCAGTGAGTCCGGTGCGCCGACCACCGACCCAGCGGGGCGCGCCGCCCGGCGCGGGCCTCCCGCTGGGCGCGGACCGCGCGCGGGCCACCCTCAACCGGCTGCAGCTGCTGGTCACCCGCCGCCTCGACGGCCTGTTGCAGGGCGACTACCTGGGCCTGCTGCCCGGTCCGGGCAGCGAGCCGGGCGAGTCCCGGGAGTACCGGCCCGGCGACGACGTGCGCCGGATGGACTGGCCGGTGACCGCCCGCACCACCGTGCCGCACGTGCGGCAGACCATCGCCGACCGTGAACTGGAGACCTGGCTCGCCGTCGACCTGTCCGCGAGCCTCGACTTCGGCACCGCCCGCAGCCTCAAGCGCGACCTCGTGATCGCCGCCGCCGCGGCCGTCGCCCACCTCACGGTCCGCGGCGGCAACCGGATCGGGGCGGTCGTCGGCACCCACGGTCAGTTGCGCCGGCTGCCGGCGCGGCCGGGTCGTAAGGAGGCGCAGGGCCTGCTCAAGGCGCTCGCCGACACGCAGCCGCGGCCCGGGCGGGCCGACCTCGGCGAGCTGATCGACGCGCTCAACCGGCCGCCCCGCCGGCGCGGGCAGGCCGTGGTGGTCTCCGACTTCCTCGCCGACCCCGCGACCTGGGGGCGGCAGCTGCGCAAGCTCGCCGTTCGGCACGACGTACTCGCGATCGAGGTTCTTGATCCGCGGGAGCTGGAGCTGACCAACGTCGGGGTGCTCATGGTGGCCGACCCGGAGACGGGGGCCGTGCACGAGGTGCAGACGGCCGACCCCAGGGTGCGGGCCGCGTACGCGGCGGGCGCCGCCGCGCAGCGCACCGCTATCGCGTCCGCGATCCGCGCGGCCGGCGCCGCCCACCTGCGCCTGCGGACGGACTCCGACTGGCTGCTGGATATCGTCAAGTTCGTGGCCGCCGCCCGACACGCCCGCACCAGGGGGACCACCCGATGATCCGATTCCTGTCACCGTGGTGGCTCCTCGCGGTCCTGCCGGTCGTCGCGCTCGCCGGCGTGTACGTGTGGCGTCAGCGCAACCGGCGGGCGTACGCGGTGCGGTTCTCCAACGTGGACCTGCTGCGCACCGTGGCGCCCAGGGGCATCGGCCCGGTGCGCCGGCACGCGCCCGCCGTGGCGTTCCTGCTGGCGCTGCTCGTGATGGCGGTGTCGCTGGCCCGGCCGTCGATCGACCGCAAGGAGCCGCTGGAGCGCGCCACGATCATGCTGGCGATCGACGTGTCGCTGTCCATGCAGGCCACCGACGTGCGGCCGAGCCGCATCGTGGCCGCGCAGGAGGCCGCCAAGCAGTTCGTGGAGCAGCTGCCCGAGGCGTTCAACGTCGGCGTGGTGGCGTTCGCGAAGTCGGCAAACGTCGTGGTGTCCCCGACGAAGGACCGCGACTCGGTGACCCAGGCGATCGGCAACCTGCAGCTCGCCGAGGCCACCGCCACCGGCGAGGCCGTGTTCACCTGCCTCGAGGCGATCTCCGGCGTGCCGGCGGACGGCGCGCAGGGCGCCCCGCCGGCGCGGATCGTGCTGCTCTCCGACGGCTACCGCACGTACGGGCGCTCCATCGAGGAGGCGGCGAGCGCGGCGTCGACGGCGAACGTGCCGGTGTCGACGATCGCGTTCGGCACCGACGAGGGCGTCGTCGAGATCAACGGGCAGGCGCAGCGGGTGCCCGTCGACCGGGTGTCGCTGCAGCAGTTGGCCGAGACGACGAAGGGTCAGTTCTACGAGGCGGCGTCGAAGGAGGCCCTGCGGCGCGTGTACGCCGACATGGGCAGCTCGATCGGCTACCGCACGAAGCCGCAGGAGATCGCGCAGTGGTTCATCGGCGTCGCGCTGCTGTTCGCGTTCGCGGCGGCGGGGATGACGCTGCTGTGGACCTCGCGACTGTTGTGACGCTCAGTGGGTGCTGACCATCACGAAGACGGCGAGGACCCAGATCGCGGCGAGGGTGAACCCCAGCGGGGCGGTGTAACGGCGCATGGACGCACTCCCGGGCTCGAGGCGTCGCGTGGTGGGGCGACGCCGCGTGTGCAATGGCGTGGGGGAGTGTCGTGGCGCGGGCGCTCGACGCGGAGCCGGTCGGCTCAGCGGAGGACGGAGTCGGCCCGGCCACGACTGGGAGGATCGCTATCTCGCACAGCGATCACCTCCGAAGGTCGGGCGCGAGTACAGGCCGGATCGCCGATATCGTACATGTTCCATGGCAGGGCGATGATCGCCCGTTGGCGTCGGATGTCCTCATCCGTTCGGCGACACGCGGGCGACGTTCGACCATCGGGACCCTTGTTATCGCTTACTTGGCGGTAACACCTAGTCTCCACCAGGAGATTCGATGACGCGCAAGGAGGCAGCGGTGGCACGCACCGTTCTGGTGACCGGTGGCAACCGGGGGATCGGCCTGGCCATCGCGGAGGCCTTCGCCAAGCAGGGCGACCGCGTCGCCATCACCCACCGCGGCTCCGGCGCGCCGGCGGGCATGTTCGGCGTGACCTGCGACGTCACCGATCCCGCGGCGGTCGACGCGGCGTTTGCGGCCGTCGAGGCGGAGCTCGGCCCGGTCGAGGTGCTCGTCGCCAACGCCGGCATCACCGACGACACGCTGCTCATGCGCATGAGCGAGGAGCAGTTCGACCGCGTCCTCGACACGAACCTCACCGGCTCGTGGCGGTTCGCCAAGCGCGCCGCCACCAAGATGATGCGCGCCCGCTGGGGCCGCATGATCTTCATCTCGTCCGTGGTCGGCCTGTCCGGCGGCGCGGGCCAGGTCAACTACGCGGCCAGCAAGGCCGGTCTGGTGGGCGTCGCCCGCTCGATCGCCCGCGAGCTGGGCAGCCGCAACGTCACCGCGAACGTCGTCGCGCCCGGCTTCATCGCCACCGACATGACGGCCGCGCTCCCCGAGGCGCGCCGCGAGGAGATCCTCAAGAGCATCCCGGCCGGCCGGCTCGCCGACCCCGAGGAGGTCGCGGCCGTCGTGACCTGGCTCGCCAGCGACTCGGCGGGCTACGTCACCGGCGCGGTCATCCCGGTCGACGGCGGCCTGGGCATGGGCCACTGATCAACGAGTACGACTAAAGGAGCTTCACGTGTCAGGACTGCTCGCCGGCAAGCGGCTGCTGATCACCGGGATCATCACCGACCAGTCGATCGCCTTCTCGGCCGCGAAGATCGCCCAGGACGAGGGCGCCGAGGTCGTGCTGACCGGCTTCGGCCGGCTGTCCCTCGTGGAGCGGATCGCCAAGCGGCTGCCCAAGGAGGCGCCGGTCATCGAGTTGGACGTGAGCAACAAGGAGCACCTGGACGGGCTGGCCGACAAGGTGCGCGAGCACGTCGACGGCCTGGACGGCGTGCTGCACTCGATCGGCTTCGCGCCGCAGTCGTGCCTCGGCGGGGGGTTCCTCGACGCGCCGTGGGAGGACGTGGCCACCGCGCTGCAGATCTCGACGTACTCGTACAAGTCGCTCGCGATGGCGTGCCTGCCGCTCATGCGGCGGGGCGGGTCGATCGTCGGCCTGACGTTCGACGCCACCAAGGCGTGGCCGGTCTACGACTGGATGGGCGTGGCCAAGGCCGGGCTGGAGTCGGCGAACCGCTACCTGGCGCTGCACCTGGGCAAGCAGGGCATCCGGTCCAACCTCGTGTCGGCCGGCCCGCTGCGCACCATGGCTGCCAAGTCCATCCCCGGCTTCGAGCAGTTCGAGGAGTCGTGGCAGCAGCGCGCGCCGCTCGGCTGGGATCTCACCGACCAGGAGCCGACCGCCCGGGCGATCCTCGCGCTGCTGTCCGACTGGTTCCCCGCGACGACCGGCGAGGTCATCCACGTCGACGGGGGATATCACGCTCTAGGTGCCTAAATCTCCATAATTTTAGATGCCGGCCGGGCGCCAATGCCCGACCGGCATCTTTATGCCCTTTTAGATGGGTGCTCCAGCTTTTGTCCGATATGGTGGCAAATGACCTATCGGACGACCTGGAGCACCCATGGGCAAGTCGCGATCGCTGCGCCGTTCAGCGCAGGCGCGCGTCGCCTCAAGCCTCAGCTCGGTGCTCCTGGCTGCCGTGTTCGCGCCGCCCGCGGTGGCGGCCGCGCCGCCCCCGGATTCCCGTACCGCGTGGGCTGCCGAGAGGTCGCCGGTCGGCCCCCAGGGCTACCAGCTGCCTGCGAGCGACAGCGGCTCCGTATACCTGGGCCCCCAGCACTGGCACCTGGATACGGCCGGCGGCCTCGACAGGCTTGGTCCGCAAGGTCCGCAGGGCGTCCCCGGACCCCGGGGCGCACAAGGCCCGCAGGGTCCACCCGGGTACGGAGCATGCACGCCGGACGGTAAGGGTGCGTGTGCGCCCGGCGCCGGCGTCCAAGGCCCGCAGGGCGCCCCGGGCCCGGCCGGTCCTCAGGGCAGGCCGGGCGAAGTTCCGTTACCAGTGGAGGCGCCTCCGGAGCCAGGTCCGTCGGGGCCCCAAGGTCCACCCGGTCCGTCTGGGCCTCCCGGTCCGTCTGGGCCTCCCGGTCCGTCCGGCTCCGGGTTCGGTGGCTCGCAAGGGCCCCAAGGCCCCCGAGGTGCGGTAGGCCCCCAGGGTGCTTCCGGCGAGATCGGTCCGCAGGGCGCAACCGGTCCTCAGGGTGCGCAGGGCACAGTTGGTCCGCAGGGCTTCCAGGGCGACGCCGGTCCGCAGGGCGCGACGGGTGCGCAGGGTGCGACCGGTTCGCAGGGTCCGCAGGGTTTCCAAGGCGACGGTGGTCCGCAGGGTGCGACGGGCGCCCAGGGCGCAACCGGTCCTCAGGGTGCGCAGGGCACAGTTGGTCCGCAGGGCTTCCAGGGCGACGCCGGTCCGCAGGGCGCG
>NZ_BAAALT010000027.1:0-7572 GCF_039528515.1 Luedemannella flava | reverse complement strand
GCCGCCCCCGCCGGACGTCGTGTGCCGCGCGGGCGGCGGCGGGGGCTCGGCCTTGCGCTGCGGGCGGCTGAGCACCGGCGGCGTCGCGCCGGGCGGCATCGTGCCCGACTGGCCGAAGTGCTCGTCCAGGCCCGCCTCGGTGAACGGGCGGGCCGGGTCGTTGGGATTGCCGCGCTGGCGCGAGTGCGGTGGCGGCGCGGCCTGGCCGGGCCGCTGGTTCTGCGGCGTGCCCTCGCCGGGCTTGTTCGGGCGGGCCAGCGTGCCGCGCTTGAGGCTGGGCGGCGGCGCGGCGGGCGGCAGGCTGGGGCTGCCCAACCCGTTCGCGCCCGACCGGAGCACGCCCTCGCGGCCCAGCAGGCTCGCGTCGGGCCGGGTGAGGCCCTGGCCGGCGAGGCCGCGACCGTCCAGGCCGGCGGTCATCGGCCGGCCGCCCGGGCCGTACGGGTTGAGGCCCAGGGCCTTCGCGACGTCCGGGCTCATGACCAGGTTGGGCGCCAGAGCCGGGACGATCGCCGGCACCGGCACCGGCGTGCCCGCGACCACGGGCCCCGTCGGGATGAGGGTCGGCGCCTTCGGCGCGTCCGGCTGGCCGACCGGCACGGGCGCGCCCGGTGCGATAGGCCCCGGCGGCACGACGGGTATCGGCGCGGCTGGCGGCGGGGCGCCCGGGCCGGGCGGCGGGGCGCCGCCGCCGAACGGCTTGTGGCCGGGCATGTTGACGACCGCGTTGGTCGGCCCTTCGAACCGGGTGCCGCGACCGGGGATCAGGTAGTTCTGGATCTGCTGGTAGAACTGCTGGCTCAGGTCGTGCGCGATCTTCTGGGCCTCGTGGCTCCACTTGCGCCAGATGGCCGTCTGGTGCTGGTAGACCATCCGCCAGTGCGGGCTGATCTCGGCCATCTTCTCCTGCATCTCGTCCGACATGCTGTCGATGTCGGGGCCGTCGTAGCCCTCGGTCAGCTTGTTGTAGTCGGCCTGCGCCTCGGCCACGTACTGCTTCCAGGCCCAGTCGATGCGGCTGTGCGCCGAGTGCACGTTGCCGGAGAGGATCCGCAGTCCGACGGCGTTGTTCAGCGCGCAGTCCTGCCACTGCTTCAGCGAGTACAGCGTGGCGCCGGGGCCCCAGCGCAGGAACTCGTCGGCGGCCGGCGAGGACCAGCCGGCGAACTTGCCGTTGCCGTTGTGCAGCGCCTCGGCCTGCGTACGGGTGGTCTCGGAGACGGTGTAGAGCAGGTCGTACGCGTTGTACCACATATCGGCCAGGGCGGAGATGCTGCCGGGGCCCAGCGCCTTGATCTGCGCGCGGATGTGCTGGATGTCGTGGAAGCCGTTGGTCAGCGGCGTCCAGTTGTAGTCCCAGTCGTCCTTGAACTGGCCGTCCGGCTCGGGGGTCGGGTTGTAGCCCTGCGGGAAGTCGACGTGCGAATACTGCGACGAGGCGATGTAGACGGGCACGTTGTGGTACATGCCCTGGTATCCGTAGAACGTGCCGCCGTCACCGGTCACCGCTCACCACCCTTCTCGCGCACGCCGCCGCTCACGCGTAGTCCGGCCGGTAGGAGCCGTAGGTCTCATCGGCGTACTGCTTGGGGTTGTTCTGGCCGCTGATGTCGCCCAGGTCGGTGTCGTTGTCGCCCACGTCGAGCGTGGTCGTGGAGGACGTGCCGTCGCTGTGCGGGGTGGTCGACGCGGTCGTCACGCTGCCGTCGGTGTGCTGGGTGACGGTGGTCGTGGTGCCTGCGGTCGTGACGCCCTTGTCGCTCGTCGAGCTGTTGGTCGTCGTCGTGACCTTCTCGCCGTTGACGTACGCGCTGGACGTGGTCTGGGTGCTGTGCCCCGACGAGCCGTCCGCCTGCGTGACGACGGTGGTCGTGCCGTTCTGCTCGGTGGCCGTCTTCAGCGTGCTGGACGTGGCCTTGTTGTCCGTGCCGTAGACCGTGTACCGCGTGAAGGTCTGCGGCGGCTGCGTCCCGTACGGCGTCTCCCAGGTGGAGATGACGATCCTGCTGCCGTCCGGGTAGCTGATCGTGCGCGTGGTCATCTGGTGGCCCGGGATGCCCGAGACGACGACCGTCTGGGTGCCGCCCAGCATCGACGGGTCGGTCGCGCCGGTGACCGCGCCCGCGTTCGCGCCGGCCTCGCCGCCGGACTCGGCCAGGAGCTGCTGGTACGTCTTGCCGATATTGCTGGGCAGGCCCTTCGGGCGCTCGCCGCCCCGGCCGAACGCGAACTCGACGCCGTCGACGGTGATCGCGTTGAGGTCACCCGCGCTGCTGCCGTCGGTCAGTCCGTACGCGTCGGAGATGGTCTGCGCGGCGTAGCCGATGTTCTGCATGCTGACCTGCAGGTCGCGCATCATCGCCATGAAGTCGGCCTGGTTGTGCGACACGAACATGTTCGCCAGGCTGGCCTCGGGGAACAGCGTCGCGCCCTCGCCCACGTTGAGGAAGCCGTCCGTGGCCAGCTTCGGCATGCTCTGCTGGATCGTCGGCATCGTCGACATCAGGTCGAGGCTCGCCTTGTACATGTTCTCGGCGTACGTGCTCATCGACGCGAAGTCGGCCTTCACGTTGTCGATGCTGTCCGGCCAGTTGACGTTCGTGTTGGCCGCCGTCTGGGCCGCGTACGGGTTGCTGACGCCGCCGCTGTCGTCCACGCCACTCCTCCGGTTGCCCCCGTGGGCCGCGGGATCCGATCCACCACGACCACTGCCCAGTGCCGAGGGTAACGGGAGCGCGCACGCGCGCAAAGGCGCACCGGGCCCTGCCGGCGACCGCCGGTCGCATAGATTGTCCACTGGCCGGCCGAGCAGCGACGGAGGCGGACATGCGGCACGACGACATCGCGGACCTGATCACGCGGTACGTCCTGGTGCCCGGGGAGACCGTGCGGCGCCGCCACGACGACCGGCCCGACGCGGTCGAGATCGACACCGGCCACCGCAGGTACCTGGGCTCGCCGGCGCCGTGGGCGATCGCCCACGCGGCCGGGGTCGCCGGGGCCGCGCGGGTCTACTCGCCGTCGCCCGACGACATGCCGAACTTCGACCTGACGTACGGCTTCGTGGTCCTGGCCGAGGGCGGCGTGCGCTATCTCAACCGGGTCGACGACATGGCCGACCTGGGCCGGCTGGTGGCCGCCGGCCTGGACCCGCTCGCGTACGCCGAGGTGCTGGCCGAGCTGTACACCTCGCCGGACATCAGCGGCCCGCTCGTCATCCCGATCAGCTTCCCGGGCGCCGGGCGGTCGGGTTTCCTGCTGCGCGACCCGGAGCCGTTCCTCGCCAACCATCCGGGCGTCGACCCGGCCGCGGTGACGGCGCCGGTCGTCCAGCGCGCCGGCGACGCGGTCGACCTCCGGTTCACCGCCTACGAGTACCAGACCGCGGAGCTGACCACGCTGGTCAACGTGTGGACCTGGCACGTGCGGGCGACCGCCGCCGCGCCGGCCACCTGGGAGCGCGTCACCGTGGTGCGCGGGCTGCCGGTGAAGAGCCACATCTGGTGAGGACCCGGCTCTATATGCTGGCGCGGACACGGGGAGGGGTTACGCATGACGGAGCGACCGGACTGGAACGTCCTGCGCGGCATGTTCGCGGACCTGGACAAGGCCGTGGCCGGCATGGAGGAGCGGCAGCGCAAGGTCTTCCAGATCACCGGCACCGCATGGTCGGATGACCGACTCATCAAGGTGGTGGTCGGGCCGCGCGGTCAGCTCACCGAGCTGGAGATCGATCCGCGGGTCTACCGTACGCCCAACTCCAAGGCGCTGGCCGCGAGCATCCTCGCCACGGTCCGCCGGGCGGTCGAGGACGCGATGCGCCAGACCACCGAGGTCCTCGACGAGGGCCTGCCCAGCGACCTGCGGTTCAACAAGATCGGGTCGATCGACGTGCGCCGCACGCTGACCCGTCACGACGGCGACCTGTCGAAGCTCGACGAAGAGGAAGAGTGACCCGTGGCGTGGGCCGAACAACCGCGCGACCCGAGCCGGCACCTGCTGGTCTGGCGCGGTGAGGGGCACGCGCCGGACGGCAGCCGGCTGCTGACGGCCGTCCCCCTGACCGAGGCGGGGCACACGCTGGCCGAGGCCGTCGCGAACGCCCGCTCCGTCGACGCGGCCATCGAGTCCGAGGCGGATCCGCTGGTCGAGGTCCCGTACGACACGCTGTCGCTGTCACGGCAGCAGGCGTCGGCGATCGCCACCATGTTCCGCGACTTCGCGCTGCGGGTGCTCCCCGGCACGACGGTGGGCCCGCTGGTCACCGACGACAGCCTGAGCGAGCTGGCCGAGCGGTGCGCCGGCCGGATGCGCCAGCGCACCATGCAGTACGCGTTCGCGGACCCACGCGTCGCGGCCGACCCGGCGCGGCATTTCGTCACGCTCGCGCGGTATGTGTCGACCGGCGACGGGCGGCAGGTCGCGGTGCCCGTCGAGCTCGACGCGCCCGTGGCCGATTGGCGGTCCAGCGTCGCGGCCGGCCGCGTCCACGAGCCCAACGTGACGTACGCGTACCCGGACGTGTTGTCGTTGTCGCTGGCCAGGACGCGGATCATCGCGGAACTGCTGCACGAGTACGCGGCGCGGATGCGGCCGGGCGTGGCGGTCGGCGCGGTGGGCTCCAGCGGCGAGCTGAGCCGGTTCCTCGAGGAACTCGCCACGGACCTGCAGACCCGGGATACCTGACCGTGAGGGTATCCCGAGTGTGTGACCGGCTCGGTAGGATCGGCTTGATCGATCGTGGCTGCTGTCTGTCCGGAATGGAGGGATGACGGATGAGCTCGTCCTACCTGAACATCGGCGCGGGCGGCCCCGAGGCCGCGATGTCCATGGCGATGAAGGTGAAGGCGTCCGGCGACGACTTCGTCGAGAAGGCCCAGGCCCTGGTCGCCCGCATCGTGGAGTGCGAGCACGGCGCCCCGTGGGGCCAGGACAAGTACGGTGAGGCCTTCAACACCAACTACACGGTCGTGCCCGAGGGCGCCAAGCTCGCCGCCAACGAGGCGCTGCGCACCAGCCTCAGCGAGGCCGCCACCACCCTGTCCGACATGGGAAACCGGGTCGTCGAGGCGATGGCGAAGTACGGCGCGCTCGAGGCTGAGAACGCGAAGGACATCGGGGGCACCGTCTCGGCCTAGCCGCCGCCACCGGCCCGCGCGGGCCGGCATCATTACGTCCGGCGATCGCCGGCTGCGCCACGGGGAGGAGCGGGTTTGGGAGCGGACGACTTCGTCGACGGCCCGCTCGACTTCATCCTGGAGTGGTTCCGCCGCTTCGAGGAGTGGTGCCCCGGCATCGTGCAGCGCGTGCTGGAGTTCCTCGTCGACATCCCCGAGGGCGACGAGCGGGCCATGTTCCGTCTCGGCGAGGCCTACGAGGAGGCCGCCAAGGCCCTCTCCGACCACCTGCGCGAGGTTGCGGCGCTGAGCCCCGAGGTCGCCGAGGCGTGGGGTGGCGACGGCGCGGCCGCGCGCTTCCAGGGCAACTACGGTGCGTACCTGCAGCAGGTCTCCAACTCCGTGGTGGGCCTGTACGACATGCGCCAGATGGCGCAGAGCACCGGCCTCGAGATCGAGACGGCCAAGTTCATGGCGGCGATCAACCTCTACATGCTCGCCTCCGCGCTCGTCGCCATCGCCTCGACGCTGATCGTCTCGTTCGGCACGTCGACCTTCGCCGCGCCGGCCGCCGAAGCCGCCGCCCATGCCGGCATCCGCGCGGCGGTGAAGAAGCTGCTCGCCAAGCTGATGGGCCGCAAGTTCGCCGGCTCCGTCGGCGACTTCGCCCAGATCGCGGGCCGGGAGCTGGCCGTCGGCGCGGCGCGCACGGGCACCCGGCAGGCCGTCACCGCGCTCGGCAAGGCCGCCTGGACCGGCACGAAGAACCTCTTCACCAAGGCGGGCCTCAAGGCGGCCGGCAGGAGCGCCTGGGCCGGCATCAGGTCCGGCGCCAGCAAACTGACCCCGAAACAGTTGGCCGGCCGGCTGGCGGCCCGCAACGCGGCCCAACGCGCTGGCACACAGTTCGCCGAGCGGGCCGGCCTGCAGACGAGCAAGCTGCGCACCGCGTGGCAGGTCGCCACCCTCAAGGGCGGCGAGCGGCTCGCCGGCCGCGCCGTCCAGCAGGCCGTCCAGCGCGCGGCCTACCGCAAGGCGCTGAGCGAGATGGGGGAGAAGGGCTTCGTTCAGCTGGTCAAGGAGGGCACCGAGGGCATGGGCCGGGCCGCCCTGCAGCGCGGCAAGGGCTTCGCCATGTTCAACGTGAAGACCACCCTGGGCATCCACGTGATCCAGATGGCCGAGGGGCACAACCCGACGCTCGACGTGAAGACCTTCGCCGGCGGCACGCTCAAGTTCGGCGCCATCGGCGTCTTCGGCGGCCCGCTGTCGACCGTGCTGGGCCGCGGCATGGCCGGCGAGGCCGCGTCGTTCACCGGCGGCACGGCCGCGGTCGACGGCATCCTGACCGCCATCGGCGGCGGCGACAAGGACCGCATCGCGGGCATGCAGGAGTGGGGCCTCGGCGTCGACTGGCACCACGACATCGCGGGCGGCATCCTGTTCGGCGCGATGGGCGGCGCGCAGCACGGCGGCCCGCTGGGGCAGCACTTCATCGGCAAGGGCATGGAGGGCCACCTCGTGCCCGCCGAGGGCGGCCGGGTCGCGGAGGCCGGCGGCCGGCCCATGGAGACCCGCGCCGGCACCACCGCGACGACGGGCCGCGCCGGCGAGGTCCGCACCGACCTGTCGTCCGGGCAGTCGTCGACGACGCGGTCGCCCGGCACCGAGGGGCGTTCGGTCGAGGTCAGCCCGGCGGACCTGCGCGCCGCCGAGGCGCGCACGACCGAGGCCCCGCCCGGGGAGGCCCGCCCCGCCGAGTCCCAGCCGCGGACCGAGACCGCGCAGCCCCGGGTGGAGCAGGGCCAGTCCGTGCCGGCCCACCCCGAGACGGCGCGCGACAGCGGCACCACGACCCACGACGGCGGCCCGCCCCGTGACCCGGTGCCCGCGACGCCCCGCGACACCGCGACCACCACCCACGACGGCACGACGGCACCGCGCGACACCGCGACGACCCACGACGCGACCACGTCGGGGCGCGACGGGACGACGACCCACGACGGCGCCGGCCGTGACGCGACGACCGCGCACGACGGCGCCGGCCGTGACGGGACGACCACCCGTGACGCCGCGGGGCGGGACGGCGCGGCGCCGCATGACGGGCGGCCCGGGGAGGCGGCCCGCGACGCGACGCCCGTCACCGAACGGCCCGTCGAACCGCCGCGGCGCGTCGAGTCCGACCAGCTCAACCTGCCCGAGCGTCCCCGCAACGAGCTGGTGCGGTCCGGCGAGGAGGGCGTGCGCAACGTCGACGTGGCGCCCGAACGGCCCGCCGACGCGGCGCCCACCAACGTCATCGAGGCGCGGCAGGTCGCCGACCACCAGTCCCGACTGGACCCGCAGGCCGGCCGCGAGCACGCGGAGGCCCCCGGCCGGGACAACGCCGGGTGCGACCCGCCCGGCGACGGCGCCGGCGAGAACGCGGCCCGCGACCCGAGCGCCGAGGCCGGCA
>NZ_BAAALT010000026.1:0-1939 GCF_039528515.1 Luedemannella flava | reverse complement strand
GCTGCGCGGCGATGCCGTCGACCAGCACGCGCAACGTCGGGTCCAACTCGTCGGCGTCGTCGCGCGCCCGGCGGGCGCGGGCGTCGTCGAGGTCGAACACCTCGGCCTCGTGGCGGTTCCAGTCGAATCCGCGGGTCTCGTCGCGGCCGTCGTCTGGGCTGTTCATGATGGTGCTACCTCCATTGGTGAGGGCGCCGGAGCGCGGCCGGGTTTCCTAGGCCTGTAGGCCGCGCTCCGGGCAACGTCAGGACTGGCGCGGGCGCCCGTGGCGGGCGTCGACCAGGGCGATGTAGGCGGGGGTGCCGAACGGCGGGCACTGGCACGGGGCCTGCTGGCAGAGCGCGCACCGCACCTGCCACGCGGGGATGAGCCCGGTGGCGTAGTCGTCGAAGTCGGCCGACAGCACCGTGTCGAACGCGGCGAGAACATCCCACGCATCGTTGTTGTCGTCAGGCATCGGCATCGTCGTGACCGGCATGTTGGTGCTCCTCTCACGCGGCGGCCGGCGCGAGGACCGGTCCGCTCGTCGGGGCCGGTGACGACACCGTGTCGTCACGGCGGGGCATGTGCCGCTGGACCGTGCGCTCCGACACCTTCAACCGCGCCGCGATCTCCGCAGGCGTCGCCTGCGGGTTGCGGGCCGCCGCCTTGGCGACACGCTCGGCCGCCGTCGGGCGCTTCACCGCACGCGCCGGCTGACGCCGCGCGGGCGCCGTGACGGCCGGCGCCGAGGTCGCCTCGGCGGGAACGGGGGACGGCTCGACGGTCGTCACCACGGTCGGCACGGTGACCGTCTCGATGACCTCGGCGGTCTGCGCGGCGTGCTTACCGGCGCGGGAGAGCATCTCGACGACCAGCAGCAGCGCCACCGCCGGCCACGCCGCGACGATGCGGGCGCCCAGCGTGGGTGCGGCGTGGGCGACGTTGGCCGCGACGCTGGCGAGCACGCCGGCCAGGAACGCGATACGGGCCGACCATCGGACCTTGCGACCAGTGCGCTTGTCGTCGGCCATCACGACCGAGGCGACGATGAGCATGCCGTCGACCGAGGCGGGCAGGACGTAGGCGACCTCGGGACGCTCGCCGTAGTGCAGGGCGACGCCAACCATGTGCGAGTACGACGACCAGGCCGCGATACCGGCGACCGAGCCGGCGGACAGGTTGCGGGCCAGCCGGCCACCATTGACGCGCATTACGACACCTCCGTGTCGGTCGGGGGAATGAACTGGACCAGGGCGTCAGGATCGATGAGCACATGCGCGGCGACGCGCACGCTCACAAGCCGGGAGCCCTTGTGCGGTGTGACGGGGTGGCCGACCTGCTCCACATCCAGCACGGCGGACACCTCGCGCAACGCGGCCTGTACCGCCGCCGGAGCACCGAGCACCGTGATCGTCACGATGCCGGGACGATGGTTACGGGCGGCCATCACGCGGCCCACCGTTCGACCTCGGCGCCGGTCCATCTCGGTCAACGGTCGGTCGGAGCACAGGACGGTAATCTCTGCCGCTACCAGGTCCATTTCGGCCTCGATCAGGGGCCACTCGCGCTCGATAGCGGCCAGGTCGGCGGACGTCGGACCGTCGTCGTCCAACGTCTGGTTGGTAATCACGGGTTGTGGTCCTTCCGCTAAGCCGCGCGGCGGCGCGGTGTCGTGGCCTGCTCGCAGCAGGGCGGGCAGTGAGTCTCACGGGGGGCCAGCGCGGCGAGGTCGCCGCAGGCGGCGCAGGCGCGCCAGACGGCGCGGCGCTTGGTCGTGATCCGCACAACGGCGGCGAGGTTCGAAGACACGGTGATCGGCCCTCCTCCGGGTCGGGGTTCAGCGAGATTGGGTGTCCGGCCCGGCGGCGGCCAACAGAGCAGCACCGCCGGACCGGGGACTTACAAGTCAGCGCACGGCGCTACGCAGCTCGACCCGCTCGCCCGGGATCTACCGGGG
>NZ_BAAALT010000025.1:3658-3776 GCF_039528515.1 Luedemannella flava | reverse complement strand
CGGCGCCGGCCCCCGCGGCCGTGCCGCAGGCCGGGCCCGAGGCGCCCGCGTCCCCGTTCGGCGGTCTCTTCGAGGCCGTCAGCGTCGAGCCCGTCGGCTTCAACGTGGTGGGTTTCGG
>NZ_BAAALT010000025.1:0-3638 GCF_039528515.1 Luedemannella flava | reverse complement strand
GGAGGAGCAGGCGGCCGGGCGCGGCGCGCCCGCCCAGCGTCCGGTCCCGGCCGCCGAGGAGGACGAGGACGAGGACCTCGAGCCCACGATGGACGGCATGGACGCCCGCTACCGCGACATCGGCACGCCGCCCGGCGGCATGCCCGTCGCACACCCGCTGCCGACAGGCAGCTAACGTTCGGTGCGTGCACACGTCGTCGACCGCCGTCAGGGACGCCCCTGAGGCGGGCGGCGCCCTGTTCCGCCTGTGGGAGGTGCCGGCCGGGCCCCGCCCCGGGGTGACGGTGGTCGACGGTCACGTCCTGGTCGCCGGTCACGCGGCCGTCCGGGCGGTTCTCGCCGACCCGCGGACCTATGCCCCCGACAACGCGCTCGACGCGGTCACACCCATCCCGGTGACCGCGCTGCGCGTGCTGACCGGGCACGGCTTCCGCCTGCCGCCGACCCTGGCCAACAACGGGTCGGCGAGCCATCCCGAGATCCGCGCGATCGTCGGGGCGGCCCTGCACCCGGCCCGCGTCGAGGAGCAGCGGGCCTGGCTCACCGGCACGGTGCGCCGCCGGGTCGCCGGGATCGCCGCGCGGCTGCGCGCGGGTGGAGCCGTCGACCTGTACGCCGAGCTGGCCGCCGACCTGCCGTTACGGGTACTCGCCCGGATGATCGAGCTGCCGGCCGGGGACGTCGGCCTGGTCAAGGAGTTCTCCCGGGCCGCGTTGGAGCTGTTCTGGGCCCCGCTGGACGAGGCCCGCCAGGTCAGGCTCGCGGGCATCGTGGGGCACTACCACGAGGTGCTACGGGCCACCGCGGCGACCGCGGGGGGCATGGTCGCCGAGCTGCGGGAGTACGCCGCGGCGCGCGGCGGCCGGGTCGAGGACCTGGTCGTGGGCGCCCTGTTCTTCCTACTGGTGGCCGGCCAGGAGACCACCTCGCAGTTCCTCACGCTGCTGCTGCACCGGCTGGCGGCCGAGCCGGGCGCGACCGGGCGGCTGCTGTCCGGCGAGGTGTCCATTGAGGACGTCGTCGAGGAAGGGCTGCGGTTCGAGCCGCCGATCGTGAGCTGGCGGCGCGTCGCGACCCGCGACACCGTGCTCGGCGGGGTGCGCGTGCCGGCCGGCGCGAGTGTCGTGCTGTGGCTGGCGGCCGCCGGGCGCGACCGGACCGTCGTCGGGTCCCCCGACGCCTTCTGCCCCGGGCAGAAGGGCGCGCGACGGCACCTGGCGTTCGGCGCCGGCGCGCACCGGTGCCTCGGCGCGCAGCTGTCGCGGATGGAGGCGGCCGTGGTGGTGGCCGAGTGCGCGCCGCTGCTGTGTGGGGTGCGTGTGGTGCGGGCGCCGAGCTCCCCCGGCAACCTCTCGTTCCGGATGCCCGACGCCCTTATCGTCACCCGCGACTAACGGGCCTTGACACCCGGGCGGGGGTCACCCGAACCTTAACGCATCCGAATACGTCGATCACCATGTCGATCCCTTGTGGAGGATGCGTGAAACGTCCCGTCGCTCTCATCGCGGCCACGCTCATGGCCGCGGCCGGCGCCATCTTCGCGGTCGCGCCCGCGGCCCAGGCCGCCAGCCCGGCCGCTGGCGTCGTGGTCTCGCCATATCCCACCATCACCGTCGTCGGCACCGTGACGGCCGGGGTGGAAATGGGCTGCCTGCTGCTCACCCCGTTCACCAGCTACCCGCCGCCCGGCGGCGGCTACCTGCTCATCGGCGGGGACCGCAAGGTCCTCGTTCCCGGCGCGCGGGTGCAGGTGACCGGCGTGCTCAAGCCCGGTGCCATCTCCTTCTGCATGCAGGGCTACCCGCTGGAGGTCATCTCCGCCAAACCGCTGTAACGACCCCACGGCCCGTCCCCGCTGCGCGGGGACGGGCCTGGCCCATCTCACGGGAGGAAGCGTGAAACGTCCCATCGCGCTCATCGCGGCCGCGCTCATGGCCGCCGGGCTCGCCACCGCCGTCACCGCGCCCACCGCGGAGGCCGCCACGACCGGCTGCCACATCACCTACACGGTGCCCAGCCAGTGGTGGACGGGGACCCAGGGCGGATTCCAGGCCAACATCACGATCACCAACTTCGGCCCGCCGCTGGTGAACTGGACGCTGGGCTTCGACTTCGTCCACCCCGGCCAGCGGGTCACCCAGGGCTGGTCGATGACCTGGACCCAGAGCGGCCGGCACGTCACCGCCACGTCGATGTGGGGAGTGCTCGAGACCAACAAGCCGTTCACGATCGGGTTCCTCGGCTCGTGGACGACGTCCAACCCCGCGCCGACCAACTTCACCATCAACGGCGTCCCGTGCTCCACCGGCCCGCTGCCGACCGCCACCCGCACGACGGCGACCGCCAGCCCTGCCCCGTCCAGCCCGGCACCGTCCAGCCCGGCACCGTCCAGCCCCGCTCCGACGAGCGCGGCGCTCTCGACCGCGCCGATCCCGACCGTATCGGTGACCGGCATCGTCGAGGCCGGGGTCGAGAGCGGCTGCCTCGTCCTGAACCCGGTCTCGGGCCAACTGCCGCCGGTCACGTCCCAGTGGCTGCTCATCGGCGGCGACCGCACGATCCTCGTGCCCGGCGCCCGGGTGCAGGTCATCGGCCGCGTCCGCCACGACGCCGCCTCGTACTGCCAGCAGGGCTACCCGCTGGAGGTGCTCGCCGCGAAGGTTGTCTAGAACCCGCTGGACCCGTCCCCGCCGGCCGGTGCCAGGTCCGCGGGGACGGTCCGGTGCTGACAGACTACGGTCGGCCGGTGAGCGCCGACGAGATCCACGAAGCCGCGCGCGATGCTGCGGATGTCCTCACCCTTGACGGGACGGACCTCCGGGCGCTCGCCCCGTTGACCGGACATCAGGCGTTCCGGTTGCTCCCCGACGATCTCTAAGCAGGTCGATAGCGGGGTGCCACGGGTCGTCGGGCGCGACGTACCGATCGAACAGGGCGATCTCGTCGGGGGACGGGCGCTCGAACTGGTCGGCGGAGCCGAGCAACACGTCGGTGGCGAGCGCCTCGGCGTCCGGACCGCCCCGCGCCCGGACCCGCCGCACGAGCTCGTCGAGCGGAGCGTCGAGGAAGTGCAGCTCCGTCGTCGCTCCCTCGCGCACCGCGACCTGCCGGATGCTCTCGCGTTCCGCACGCGACCAGGAGCCGAACTCGACGACGACGCTCGCGCCGGCGCGCAAAATGCTCCCCCCGTGCACCAGCATGCAGTCCTGGAGCTTGAACCGGAACTCGTAGTCCACGAGGCTGATGCCGAGCCCGACGATCCAGTCGTCCGGACTGAGGTGCACCGCCTTCGCGCCCTCGACGATCTGCCGGGCGCGGGTCGTCTTGCCGGCCCCGGGCAACCCGAACACCAGGTAGAGCGTCGCCCCGTTCACGGCGCGCTCGCCACGACGACGTCGAGGGCGTGGGTGAAGTCGTCGGCCCGCAGGCCCGCGTTCACGGTGAGGCGCAGGCGGGCGCGACTGTCCGGGGTGGACGGTGGACGGAAGCAGCCGACCGCCACGCCCCGGTCGCGGCAGGNCCCCCCCCCCCCCCCCCCGCCTGCGGGGACGGGGCGGTCACCGAGATCACGCCGGCGGCCGGGACCGTGACGTCCAGGCCCGCGTCGCGCAGCCGCGCGGACGCCGTCGCGGCGCGGG
>NZ_BAAALT010000024.1:0-4715 GCF_039528515.1 Luedemannella flava | reverse complement strand
GGCGGTGAGGTTACCGACCGTGTCCGGTACGGCGGTGAGACCGAGGCCTGAGAGGTCGAGCACCTCCGAGCGGGTTCGTGCACAGTCGGCGATGCGGCGTTGAGCCTCGGCGTAGCTCACCTGAACTCCCCTTCGTCCGTACGGTCCGGGACTAATAAGACAGGGAGGACACCCGGTCGGTCGATGTCCGAATGGTCGTAGACGTGGACAACCGGTCATTGGAAACGGGCCGCGTGAAACCGACACGACCCGTCCGTCGATTGCAGTCCGGATGGCTGGCGCTGATAACGCGTACGAGCCTGGTGTCAGCGCCGTGTGCGCGACTTGCCAGCGGCCCGGAGCAAGGTAGTCCCCGAAGACATCCAAGGGGGATTACCAATGAGCTACGCGTTCCAGGCCGAGGGCCTGGTTAAGCGGTTCGGGGAGACCACCGCGCTGGCGGGCATCGACCTCGCCGCCGAGGAGGGCACCGTGCTCGGCGTGCTCGGCCCGAACGGGGCCGGCAAGACCACCGCGGTGCGCATCCTCGCCACCCTGCTGCGCCCCGACGGGGGGCGGGCCACCGTCAAGGGCCTCGACGTCGTCAAGGACGCCGCGAAGGTGCGGCGCCTCATCGGCCTCACCGGGCAGTACGCGTCGGTGGACGAGGACCTCACCGGTCTGCAGAATCTCACCCTCATCGGCGAGCTGCTGGACCTGCGCCGCAGCGAGGCGAAGATCCGCGCCGCCGAACTGCTGGAGTGGTTCGACCTCACCGACGCGGGCAAGCGCCAGGCCAAGACGTACTCGGGCGGCATGCGGCGGCGGCTCGATCTGGCCGCGAGCCTGGTCGGCAACCCGGGCGTGATCTACCTGGACGAGCCGACGACCGGTCTCGACCCGGCCAAGCGCGAGGACATGTGGGGCGTGGTCCGGTCGCTGGTCGGCAACGGGTCGACCGTGCTGCTGACCACGCAGTACCTGGAGGAGGCCGACGCGCTCGCCGACGACATCTCCGTGATCGACCACGGCAAGGTGATCGCGCACGGGACTCCCGCCCAGCTCAAGCACCTCGCCGGCGGCCAGACCATCGAG
Source organism: Luedemannella flava (assembly GCF_039528515.1). Classification (NCBI taxonomy): domain Bacteria; kingdom Bacillati; phylum Actinomycetota; class Actinomycetes; order Micromonosporales; family Micromonosporaceae; genus Luedemannella; species Luedemannella flava. The sequence goes on along the minus strand of NZ_BAAALT010000024.1, from coordinate 3,641 downwards.
GTACGGCCCACCGACCCGGCTCACCTCGACGCCGTGTCGGCGATCCTGTCGACCGTCGCGGGGCACGCCGTCGAGTCGCCGCAGCGCGGAGTGCTGACCGTGCCGGTGGACAGCGACGCGGCCTTTACCGCCGTGGTGCGCCGCCTCGACGAGGCCGGCATCGGGGTCATGGAGCTGTCGCTGCGCCTGCCGAGCCTCGACGAGGTCTTTTTCACGCTGACCGGCCACAAGACTGAGAAGGAAGAGGTGGCGGCATGACCATGACGATGGAACGGACGCCTTCGGCGGTCGCTACCGACACCACGCCCACCCGGCCGTTCGGGCTGCTGCGGCACAGCCTCGCGCTCACCCGGCGGAGCCTGATCAAGACGCTGCACACGCCCGAGCAGCTGCTCGACGTGACGCTGCAGCCGGTCATCTTCGTGGTCATCTTCGTGTTCCTGCTGGGCGGGGCGATCTCCGGCTCCCGGCACGACTACCTGCAGTTCCTGCTGCCCGCGATCATGGTGCAGACGGTGCTGTTCGGCTCCGTGGCCACGGGGGTGTCGCTCAACACCGACGTCAAGAAGGGCGTCTTCGACCGGTTCCGCAGCCTGCCGATCGGCCGCTCCGCGCCGCTCATCGGGTCGGTGGTCGGCGACATCGTGCGGTTCGTGGTCTGCATCGTCGTGCTGTTCTCGATCGGGTTCACCATGGGCTTCCGGATCGGGACGAACGTCTTCGCGACGCTGGCCGCCTGCCTCGTCGTGATCTTCTTCGCCTTCGCGATGAGCTGGGTGTTCGTGCTGGTCGGCGTCGTCATGCGCGAGCCCGGTGCGGTGCAGGGCGTGTCGTTCGTGGCGCTGTTCCCGCTGACGTTCGGCACGAACATGCTGGTCAACACGGGCACCCTGCCGGGCTGGCTGCAGGCCTGGGTCAAGGTGAACCCGGTGGCCGGCGCGATGGACATGGCCCGCGGGCTCATCGTCGGCGGTCCCGTCGCCGGGCCGCTCACGAGGACCCTGCTCTGGGCGGTCGGCATCCTGGTGGTCTTCGCGCCCCTCGCGGTGCGGGCCTACCGCCGGCGCGCCTAGCCGGCGGCGGGGGGCCGCACGGCGTCGAGCGCCGTCGCGTGGTCGTAGCCGCGACCCTTGGCGTACGCCGCCTCGAAGGTCGCGTCGCCGAGCGCCGCACGCAACTGTTGCGTGAGGCGCTCGGCGTCGACGTTGGTCAGGTCGTGGGTGCCGCGCACCGCGTCCGACGCGCCGAGCGTCTCGGCCGCCACCAGCGCGTCGCCGGTGGCCGCGTGCCACATGGCGGTCGTGAGCCCCACGTTGGCCACCACCGGCATGTCGTTGGACTGCCGGCCCTGGTCCAGCGCCTCGAGGATGAGCCGGCGCGCCTTGTCCAACCGGCCCCGGGCCAGCGCCACCTGGGCCCGAGTGCGCAGCAGCAGGGCGCGGAACTGCTGCGGCACCAGCGGGACGTCGTCCATGCGCAGGGTCGCCTCGCCGATCAGCCGGTCGGCCTCGTCGAGGTCGCCCCGGAAGCGGGCCAGGTCGGCCAGGAGCATCAGCGCCAGCGGACCGTTGTGACCCGCGTCCAGCCGGGGTGTCTCGGCCAGGAACGCCGTGAGCTGCGCCCGCGCCCGCTCCGGGTCCGTGCGCATGTGCAGCGACGCCAACCAGATGCGCTGGTGACCCGCGTCGTCGCCCGGGTTCAGCTCGCGGACCAGGCGGATCGACTCCTCCAGCGCGGCGGCCGCGCCGGCCAGATCGCCGCGCTTGCCCTTGGCGTCGGCCAGGCCGGCCAACGTCGCGCTCAGCCCCCACCGCTCGCCGACCTCCCGGAACGCCGCCACGGCCGCGGTGAGGTCGCGCAGCATGCCGTCGGCGTAGCCGGCGTTCTCCTGGATCGAGCCGCGCATCGACAGCAGCATGGCGCGTACCCAGGGGTCGGGGTTCTCGAGGCTGCGCGCCGTCGCGGCCAGTCCCGCCTCCGTGTCGTCGGTGACCAGCGCCATCGCCGGCTTTACGAGCGCCAGCAGCGGATGCGCCGTGCTCACGTCGATGTCGCGGACGAGGTCGTCGATCTCGTGGAAGCGGGTCAGGTCCAGCGGCACCATCCCGGCGATGGTCGCGTGCAGGTGGTGCATGATCGTGACGATGACGAGGGCGTCGCGCGGCCCCTCGCCGGGCACGGCGAGCGCGCGTCCCAGCAGCGTCGCGGCCTGCTCGTGGCTGCCCGTCATCGTCCACAGGAAGGTCAGCGCGGCGCACAGGCGCAGCGCGGTGTCCGCGTCGTCGGAGTCGCAGGCCGTGTGCACCGCGCCGACCAGGTTGTCCCACTCGGCGCGCAGCAGGGCGAGCCACGGCACCTGGCCGCGACCGCGCAGGTGCGGCTCGGCGGTCTCGGCCAGGGACAGGAAGTGCGCCGCGTGCGCCGCGCGGGCCGACTCCAGGGCGCCGGCCTCGGCGAGGCGGTCCACCCCGTACTCCCGGATGGTCTCCAGCATCCGGTAGCGGGTCGTCTCCCCGGCGCCGTCGACGACCTGCAGCAGCGACTTGTCGACGAGCGCGCCGAGCAGGTCCAGCACGATCGGGGTGTCCACGCCGGCGACGCCGGCCGCGCTGTCGGCGGTGATCGTGGCGGGGAAGACGGCGAGGGTCTCGACGAGTCGCCGCTCGTCGTCGGTGAGCAGCTCCCAACTCCACGCGACCACGGCGCGCAGCGTCCGGTGGCGCGGCATGGCGGTGCGGCTACCGCCCGTGAGCAGCCGGAACCGGTCGTCGAGGCGGGCCGCGACCTCCTCGGGCGACAGGGTGCGCAGCCGGGCGGCGGCCAGCTCGATCGCGAGCGGCAGCCCGTCGAGGCGCCGGCAGATCTCCACCACCGCCGCGACGTTGTCGTCGCCCACCGCGAAGCCCGGTCGCACGGCTGCCGCGCGGTCGCGCAGCAACTGGACCGCCGGATACGTCACCGCCTCCGCCGCCGGGCAGTCGGGCGCCGGCAGGCGCAGCGACGGGACCGCCGCGAGGGACTCGCCCACGATGCCGAGCGGCTCGCGCGAGGTGGCCACGACGCGCAGCCGGGGACAGCGGGCCAGCAGCTCGTCGGCCAGCCTGGCGGCGGCGTCGATGACGTGCTCGCAGTTGTCGAGGATCAGCAGCGTCTCCACGTCGCGCAGCGTGTCGGCCAGCCGCGACAGGTCGTCGGCGAACGCGCCCGCGTCGTTGGGGTCGCGGACCCGGGCCTCGCGCCGCAGCATGGTGGCCAACGCGGCCTGCGGCACGTCGGCCGGGTCGGTGACCGGCGCCAGCTCGACCAGCCAGGCCCCGCCGGGCAGGCGCGGCGCGGCGCCGGCGGCGACCGTGCACGCGAGCCGGGTCTTGCCCGCCCCGCCCGGACCGACGAGCGTCACCAGGCGCTGCTCGGTCAGCAGCGCGCCGAGGCGCGCCAGCTCCTCGTCCCGACCGACGAAGCTGCTCAGGGTCGCCCGCAGGTTCCCGACCGGCGCCGCGGCCGGGGGCGTCGGCCCGGTGGCGCCGCGCAGCACCGCGAGGTGGGCGTCGCGCAGCTCGGCGGACGGGTCGGCGCCGAACGTGTCGGCCAGCCGGGCCCGCACCTCCTCGTACGCGGCGAGCGCCTCGGCCGTGCGGCCG
>NZ_BAAALT010000023.1:0-32485 GCF_039528515.1 Luedemannella flava | reverse complement strand
ACCGCGCGGGCCACCGACAGAGGCGCTGCCCGACGCGGGACCGTGGGGTGGCGGGCCGCTGGGCGGGGGGCCGCCCACGGACGCACTGCCGACCGCGGCGCGGCCGGAGCCGGTCGGGGAGACCGGCCGGGCGCGGCCCACAGGCCCGTTCGCGTCCGGCTCGTCGTCGGGTCGCCCCGCCGGCCACCCGCGCGCAGGGCTCGGCTCGTCGTCGTACGGATTCATGTGTCACACCCTGCCGTTTCGAGGCCCTGCGGAATCTCCGCGGCCCGGTTGCGGTGAGGTACGCGTCGTCGGACGCTGGCCTGAAGCTGTGCCGGCCTGGGGGGCATCACTGCCCGGAAGGCGGACGCGGTGCATGTTGCCGGACTTAGCTTGAAATATCGGCCTCGCTGTGACCAACACCACTGACCGGCGGCCCTTCCCGGACCCGACCCGCAGCGGTTCATTGATCACCGCATGCCCTCCTGTATCGGTGCGCGTAGCACGGACCTATCACCCATGGTCACCGCGCCCACCGCACACACATGGCCTGAGAGTACAAGCTACTAAGGCACGAGGCGACCTGCGGACATCCGACAACACCGCCCGCAACTGGGAAAACACGTCTCGTGACCGCTCGTTAAGTCGATGAGCGATCGCGTTACATCGATTCAGTACCCAGTTCCGCAGGGTTATTCATCGTGTCGCGGCCGAGCACGAACTGTTCGACGAGGTGGTTCCAGCCGCAGCCGCGGCACACCTCCACGACGTACACCTGGAACTCGCGCAGCGAGTGGGCCAGCACGGACAGCTCCATCCGCGCGCGGGCCTGCCCGGCCGACTGGCGCAGTTCGTCGCCGTAGATGTAGTGGACGTGGGTGAGGTTCTCGCGCCGGCAGATGGGGCAGCGCTCCTCGGTCGCCTCGCCGTGGAAGCGGGCGGCACTGAGGAGATACGGAGAGGCGTCACAGACCTCGTAGGTGCCGGCGCGGCCGGAGTAGACCTCGCGCAGCAGCGCCCTGCGCTGGAGCGAGTAGTCGACCACCTGACGCTGCGACCGCATGCGGACGAGCGTACGCGGCCCTCCGGTGCCCGACCACCGGTGAACGACGGTGACCGGACGCACCGCGTTGCCCATTGCGCAAGTTGCCCCGACGACCTTAGTGTCGATGTATCGGCGCGATACATCGGCAAGGTATCCTCCGGGTAATGGCAGCTTGTACAGCGAGGAGGTGACCCGTGCTCGATCTGGCCATTCTGGGCATCCTGCACGAGTCGCCCATGCACGGGTACGAGCTCCGCAAGCAACTGGCGGTGAAGATCGGCACACTGCGGGCGGCGATCAGCTACGGCTCCCTCTACCCGACGCTGCGCAAGCTGCAGGCCGTCGGGTGGATCGCCGAGGGCGACGCGGAGGACGAGTCGGCCGCACCGGCCGGCACCGAGGTGCCGCCCATGACGAGCCGACGTGGCCGCGTGGTCTACAAGATCACAGCCGAGGGGAAGGAACGGTTCCAGGAGCTGCTCGCCCAGGCTGGTCCGGAGACGTTCGAGGACCAGGGCTTCGGCGTGCACTTCGCGTTCTTCGCCCGGACCGACCCGGCCACCAGACTGCGCATCCTGGAGGGCCGCCGACGCAAGGTCGAGGAGCGCCGCGAAGGGCTGCGCGACGTGCTCAACCGCGCCGCCGAGCGACTCGACGCCTACACGTTGGAGCTGCAACGGCACGGCCTGGACGCCGCCGAGCGCGAGGTGCGTTGGCTGGAGGAGCTCATCGCGAGCGAACGCTCCGGCCGCACCCCCGGGCCCGCCCCCCAAGTGGGCACTACAGATATGAAGCCGCGTTCGGACACCCCGGAGCGGTCGTGAGGATGAAGGAGGCAACCGCGATGGGCTCCGTACGCGTCGCCATTGTGGGCGTGGGCAACTGCGCCTCATCCCTGGTGCAGGGGGTGGAGTACTACCGCAACGCCGATCCGCAGGACCGTGTCCCGGGCCTGATGCACGTTAAGTTCGGCGACTACCACGTCGGCGACGTGCAGTTCGTCGCGGCGTTCGACGTGGACGCCAAGAAGGTGGGCCAGGACCTGGCCGCCGCCATCGGCGCGAGCGAGAACAACACCATCAAGTTCGCCGACGTGCCGCCCACGGGCGTGACCGTCCAGCGCGGCCCGACCTTCGACGGTCTCGGCCAGTACTACCGCGAGATCATCGAGGAATCGGACGACCAGCCGGTCGACGTGGCCCAGGCCCTGCGCGACGCGCAGGTCGACGTGGTCGTCTGCTACCTGCCGGTCGGCTCCGAGCAGGCCGCCAAGTTCTACGCCCAGGCCGCGATCGACGCCGGCGCCGCGTTCGTCAACGCGCTGCCCGTCTTCATCGCCTCCGACCCGGTGTGGGCGCAGAAGTTCACCGACGCGGGCATCCCGATCGTCGGCGACGACATCAAGTCGCAGGTCGGCGCCACGATCGTGCACCGCGCCCTGGCGAAGCTGTTCGAGGACCGCGGCGTCGAGCTGCTGCGGACCTACCAGCTCAACTTCGGCGGCAACATGGACTTCATGAACATGCTGGAGCGCAACCGCCTGGTCTCGAAGAAGATCTCGAAGACCCAGTCGGTGACGAGCCAGATCCCGCACGAGATGTCGAAGTCGGATGTCCACATCGGCCCGTCCGACCACGTGCCGTGGCTCGACGACCGCAAGTGGGCCTACATCCGCCTCGAAGGCCGCTCGTTCGGCGACACCCCCCTGAACGCCGAGCTCAAGCTCGAGGTGTGGGACTCGCCGAACTCGGCGGGCGTCATCATCGACGCGCTGCGGGCCGCGAAGATCGCCAAGGACCGCGGCATCGGCGGCCCGATCCTGTCGGCCTCGTCGTACTTCATGAAGTCGCCCCCGGTCCAGTACAACGACCACGACGCGCACGCGTCGGTCGAGTCCTTCATCAAGGNGATCGCCAAGGACCGCGGCATCGGCGGCCCGATCCTGTCGGCCTCGTCGTATTAGCGGCCCGGGTCACCAGTCCAGGCGGCCGTCCGCGTCCGGGTCACCGACCGCCCACAGTGAACCCCAGAGGATCCCCGACGGCCCGTCCTCGGGCAGCGTCGCGAGGTGCACGCTCACCCGGGCGCCCTGCTCGGCCGTGCGGAAGCCGCTGTGACCGTTGAGGTCCGTGGCGCAGTAGCCGGGGTTCGCCGCGTTCACCTTGATGTTCGTGTCGGCCAGCTCCTTGGCGTACATCGCGGTGATCATGTTGAGGGCCGTCTTCGAGGACGGGTACGCCAGCGAGGTCAGGAAATGCAGCGGGCCGGCCGGGTCGGTCACCACGGCGATGGAGCCCAGCTCGCTGGACACGTTGACGATCCGCGCCGCCGGCGCCCGGCGCAGCAGCGGCAGCAGCGCGTTGGTCAGCGCGACCACCCCGAAGACGTTCGTCTCGTAGACCCGTCGCATCGTGGCCAGCGTCGTCAGGCTCGGGCGTCCATCGCCGTCCATGCCGATGATGCCGGCGTTGTTCACCAGCACGTCAAGCCGCCCGAACTCCTCAGCGATCAGCGCCGCGGCGGCGTCGATAGTGGACTGGTCCGTCACGTCGAGCGGCACGGCGCGCGCGTCGACGCCGTCGGCCCGCACCGCGGCCGCCGCCTTCTCGCCGGCCTCCGCGTCGCGCGATCCCATGAGTACGGTCATGCCGCGCGCGCCGAGCAGTCGCGCCGTCTCGAAGCCGATCCCCCGGTTGGCGCCTGTGATGAGCGCTGTTGTCGTCATGCGGTTCAGCCTGCCGCGCCCGCCGCGACCGCGGGAGAGAACGGCGCAGCCTGGGATCGGCGGTACCACCCTTCGCGGGCGCCCGCGCGGCATCCTTGACCGCATGGCGAACCGCACCGAACTGGCGACGTTCCTGCGCACCCGCCGCGAGCGGCTCACCCCGGCCGACGTCGGCCTGCCCGGCACGGCCCGCCGGCGCACGCCGGGCCTGCGCCGGCAGGAGGTGGCGCACCTCGCCGGCGTCTCGGTGGACTACTACATCCGCCTGGAGCAGGGCCGCGGCCCGCGCCCGTCGCGGCAGGTGCTCGCCGCCCTGACCCGCGCGCTCATGCTGACCCGCGACGAGCGCGACTACCTGTTCCGCGTGGCCGGCGAGTCCCCGCCGCCGCCCGGCGGCCCGAGCCGCGAGGTCACCATCCCGATCCGGTACCTGCTGGACAACCTCGTGGACACGCCCGCGTTCGTGCTCGACGCGAAGTACGACATCCTCGCGTGGAACGCCATGGCCACGCACTTCATCGGCGACCCGGCCGCGTACGCGCCCGGCAACGGCAACGTGGTCCGCTGGGTCTTCGCCGGTCTGGAGCAGCACGTGCGTGCCGGGGATACCGACACGCTCAACTTCGCCCGCGCCTGCGTCGCCGACCTGCGCGCCGCGTACGCCCGCTACCCGGGCGACCGGGGCATCGCGGAGCTGGTCACCGAGCTGCTCGGCACGTCCGCCCGGTTCGCCGCCATGTGGGCCGAGCACGAGGTGGCCGTCAACCGGGGCATCCGCAAGCGGATGGATCACCCCGTGGTCGGCCCGGTGGAGTACGTGTGCCAGGTGCTGCACGTCGCCGACAGCGACCAGCGGCTCATCACCTACTGTGCGGAGCCGGGCTCGCCGAGCCACGCCGCCTTCCGCCGCCTGGCCGGGCTCCCGGAGATCACCAGAACTCGCCGCGGTTGAGCCGGACGCGCGCCTCCAGGTCGAGCAGGCGGCGCTTGCGGTCCAGCCCGCCGCCGAAGCCGACGAGCTTGCCGCCCGCGCCGACGACGCGGTGGCACGGGACGACGAGCGGCAGCGGGTTGCGGTTGCACGCGATGCCGACGGCCTGGGCGGCCTCCGGCTGCCCCACGGCGGCGGCGATCGAACCGTACGTCCTGGTGTCGCCGTACCCGATGGCGGCGATCTGGTCCCACACGGCGCGTTCGAAGCGCGATCCGCCGCGATCCGACAGCGGAAGGGTGAAATCCGTACGCTCGCCGGCGAAATATTCAGCCAACTGATCACGCGCGGCGGTCAGTGGCCCGTCTGCGTCCCCGATGTCGACGGTCGCCACGTCCTCGGGCGGGCCGTCGAACCGGACGTACCGAATGCCCTGCTCATCGGCCGCGACTCCGAGATCGCCGACGGGCGACGGCAGGCTGACCCAACGCACAGGTCCCAGTCTGCCCGTCCTGCCCCGTTCGCACCAAGGCTGTGTGCCGGGCCTGGCGGAGGCCTTAGGCTTCTGTGATGCCCGCCATGCCGACCTCGGGAAACCTGCGCGCCGTCCTGCGCCGTCCCGACATGCGCCGGTTGCTCGCCGTACGGCTGACCAGCCAGCTCGGCGACGGTTGGTTTCAGGCTGGTCTGGCCGGCAGTGTCCTGTTCAACCCGCAGAAGGCGGCCGGTCCGATGGAGATCGCGCTGGCGTTCGCGGTCCTCCTCCTGCCGTACTCGCTGGTCGGCCCGTACGCCGGGGTGTTCCTGGACCGGTGGAGCCGCCGCGGCGTGCTGGTCGTCGCGAACGCCGCCCGGGCCGCGCTGGTCGTGCCGGCCGTCCTGCTGATCTGGCACGGCCACGAAGCGGTGACGTTCACGCTGCTCGCCCTGGCGATCATTGCGATCAACCGGTTCTTCCTGTCCTGCCTGTCGGCCGCCCAGCCGCACGTCGTGGACCCGCCGCGACTGGTCACGGCGAACGCGCTGTCCACCACGCTCGGCACCGTCTGCTACGCGCTGGGCCTGGGCTGCGCGGCCGCGGTCTCGCGCGCGATCGGCACGGGCTTCCACGAGTACGCCCTGGTCTCGGGCGTGGCGATCCTCCTGTACTCGGTGTCGGCCGTGCTGGCCCGGCTGTTCTTCACCGCCGATGCGCTGGGCCCGGACGAGGCGCAGCGGGTCACCTGCGGCATGGGCGCCGAGATCGGCCGCACCACGCGGGGCATGGTCGCCGGCGTGCGCCACCTGGTCGGGCACCGCGGCGCCGCGCTGCTCGTGACGGCCCAGGCCCTGCACCGGGCGCTGTACGGCGTCCTCGCCCTGGCCACCCTGCTGCTCTACCGCAACTACTTCGCCACCGGCACCGGGTTCTCATCATCGCTGACCGGACTGGGACAGATCGCCGTGGCCGGCGCCGCCGGCGCGCTGGCCGCCTCGCTGATCACCCCGCCGATCAGCCGCCGGGTGGGCGGCTGGCGGTTCGTGGCGGCCATGTTCGCCGTGCTGGCTATCGCGCTTCCCGTGCTGGGGCTGCCGTTCCGCCGGCCGTTTCTCGTACTCGCCGTGTTTCTGATCTCGGTCGTCGCGCAGGCCACGAAGATCGTGGTGGACACGGCGCTGCAGGTCGAGGCGGACGACGACTTCCGCGGCCGGGTGTTCAGCGTGAACGACACGTTGTACAACCTGGCGTTCGTGCTGGGCCTTTTCCTCGGCGCGGCAACCCTACCGGCGACGGGCCACTCGGTGATCGCGCTGCTCGGTCTGGGCGCCGGCTACGCGGCCCTGGCCTCCTGGTACGCGAACGCGGGCGGCCGCGCCGCGCGCCTGACGGGCGACGACATCCAGGCGGTCCAGCAGGCCGCCCCGCCCGTCCTGACGGCCAGCCGCTAGAGGCCGTTCGCCGCAGCCCAGGCTCGGAGTTCCGCTACCGCCTCGTCGTGGGAGAGGGGGCCGCGTTCCAGGCGCAGCTCCTTGAGGTGCTTCCAGGCCTTGCCAACCAGGGGGCCGGGCGGCAGGCCGAGCAGCTCCATGATCGCGTTGCCGTCCAGGTCGGGCCGCACGCGGGCCAGGTCCTCCTCGGCCGCGATGCGCGCGATCCGCTCCTCGAGCGCGTCGTAGTCGGCGTAGAGCTGTTCGGCCTTGCGCCGGTTACGCGTCGTGCAGTCGGCCCTGGTGAGCTTGTGCAGTCGCGACAGCAGCGGCCCGGCGTCCGTCACATAACGCCGCACCGCCGAGTCGGTCCACTCGCCGCGGCCGTACCCGTAGAAGCGCAGGTGCAGCGCGACGAGTTCCGTCACATCACTGATGATGTCCTTGGGGAACTTCATCGCCTTCATCCGCGCGCGGGTCATCCGCGCGCCGACCAGCTCGTGGTGGTGGAAGCTGACCCGCCCGTCGGCGCCGACCGCCTTGGTGGCCGGCTTGCCGACGTCGTGCATGAGCGCGGCCATGCGCAGGGTGAAGTCCTTCTCGTCCTCGTACCGGATCGCGTTGCGGACCACGGTGAGGGTGTGCTCGTACACGTCCTTGTGCTGGGCGTGCTCGTCGATGGCCAGACGCAGCCCAGGCAGCTCCGGCAGGAACACGTCGGCCAGGCCGGTGTCCACCAGCAGACGCAGCCCGACGATCGGGTCCGCCCCGCTCATGAGCTTGATGAACTCGTCGCGGATCCGCTCGGCGGTGATCCGTTCGAGGTCGCGGGCCATGGCCGTCATCGCGGCGACGACCTCGGGCGCGGGCGTGAAGTTCAGCTGCGCCGCGAACCGCGCCGCGCGGAGCATCCGCAGCGGGTCGTCGGCGAACGACTCCTCCGGCTTCCCGGGCGTCCTCAGCTTCCGTTCCGCAAGATCATTCAATCCGGAGTACGGGTCGGTGAAGCGGTGTCCGGGCACGCTCACGGCCATCGCGTTCACCGCGAAGTCGCGCCGGCGCAGGTCCTCGGCGAGATTCGTGCCGTACCGCACGATGGGGTTACGGCTGACCCGGTCGTAGGCCTCCGCCCGGTACGTCGTGATCTCCAGGCGCAGGCCGCGGCGGGCGGCGCCGATCGTGCCGAACTCGGCGCCCGTCGTCCAGATCGCCTCCGCCCACCCCTTGAGCAGCTCCTGGGTCTGCTCCGGCCGGGCGCTGGTGGCGAAGTCGAGGTCGTCGCCGAGGCGGCCGAGCAGCGCGTCGCGGACGGATCCGCCGACCAGGTGCAGCTCGTGGCCGGCGGCGGCGAACCGCTCGCCGATCTCGTCGGCGACCGGGGAGACGCGCATGAGCTCCGTGACCGCCTGGCGCTGGGCGGCGGTGAGCGTGGTGGCGCTGGGCCTGGATGAATCGGACATGGGACCGCCAGCCTATCGGAGCGCTTCCGCCGGCCGGATAGGGTCTCTGCCATGACCGAGCGAAGCGAGGGCATCATCGGGCTCCGTGCGAGTCATGGCGGCGCCTCGCGCAGCGAGGTGACGGCATGACCGGCCCCGGCCCCCGCCACGCCGCGCCCGACCCCGACGAAACGGTCATCATGCCGCGCGGCGGCCAGGTCGGGCCGACGCCGCCGGCGGGCCCGATGCCGCAGACCGGGCCGGTGGCATACGGCGGGCCGGTCCCCTACGACGGACCGGGCAACTCCTACGGGTCCGCCCGCCGGCATCCTGTCGACCCCGACGCCACCACAGTGATCCCGGCCGTGGCGCCGATCCACGAGGCGCCCGCGACGATGGGCGCGGCGCCGGCCGGCTCCCCCGTCGACATCGACGCGTCCGCCGAGCTGCCGACTGTTCCGGCCGACGACACCGGCGACCTCGGCGGGTCGGTGGCGCGCAACAGCGCGCTCATGGCCGTCCTCTCGATCGTCAGTCGGGCCACCGGCCTGCTGCGCACCGCCGCGATCGGCGCGGCGATCGGCGCCGGCCTGGTCGCCGACTCGTACACGATCGCCAACACGCTGCCCAACATGGTGTACGAGCTGCTGCTCGGCGGCGTGCTCGCGAGCGTCGTCGTGCCGCTGCTGGTGCGGGCGCGCACCCGCGACACCGACAAGGGCGAGGCGTACGCCCAGCGTCTGTTCACGCTCGCCACGGTCTTCCTCGGCGCGGCCACGCTCGTCGCGGTCGCCATGGCGCCGCTGTTCACGCTGTTCTTCACGGACTCGGACACGTCCCCCGCGACGTCGCAGCTCACCACGACGCTGTCGTATCTGCTGCTGCCGGAGATCTTCTTCTACGGCATGGCGGCCCTGTTCGCGGCGCTGCTGAACACCCATGGACATTTCGCGGCACCGATGTGGACGCCGATCCTCAACAACATCGTCGTGATCGCCACGGCCGGCCTGTTCATCCTGCTGCCGGTGATCGACAACCCACCGCAGCCGGAGACGCTGCGGACCAGCGAGATCCTGGTGCTGGGCATCGGCACGACGCTCGGCATCGTGGTTCAGGCCGTCGGCCTGTGGCCGGCCATGCGCAAGGTCGGTTTCCGCTGGAAGTGGCGCTGGGACTGGGGCCAGCTGCACCTGCGCGAACTGGCCCGGCTCTCCGGCTGGATGCTCGCGTACGTCGTGATCAGCCAGGTCGGCCTGTTCGTCGTGCTGAAGCTGGCCAACAAGGCCGGCGACGAGGGCCCCGGCCCCATGATCTTCAACAACGCGTACCTGATCTTCATGATGGCGCACGGCATCGTCGCGGTCTCGATCATCACAGCGCTCATGCCGCGCATGTCGGCCGCCGCGGCCGAGGGGCGGCACTCCGACCTCAAGAACCAGCTGTCGCTCGGCACCCGCCTGTCGGCCGCCGTGCTCATCCCGATCACCGCGCTCTACCTGGTGCTCGGCCGGCCGCTCGCGGTCGTCCTCTTCCAGTTCGGTGCGTACAAGCCCGAGGACGCCATCGCCACCGGCTGGGTGATCGCCGTGGCAGCTCTGGGCCTGGTCCCGTTCTCCATCGCCCAGCTGCAGATCTTCGCGTTCTACGCGATGCCCGATACCCGCACGCCCGCGCTGATCAACGTGCCGGTGGTGGTCCTGCGCATCCTCGTCGACATCACGCTCTACCTCGTGCTGCCGGCGAAGTGGGTGGCCGCGGGCCTCATGCTCGGCAACGCGGTCTCCTTCGTACTCTCGGTCTTCATCGGGTACTGGCTGCTCCGCAAGCGCGTCGGTCGGCTCGGGCTGACCCGCGACCTCACGGCGCTGGCCAAGCAGACGGTCGCCGCCGTGATCGCCGGCGTCCCGACGGCGCTGCTGGCCTGGCTGCTGATCGGGCAGATGGGATCGAGCTGGGGCGCCAGCCTCGTCCAGCTGATCGTCTGCGGCGGCGTGCTCATCGCGATCTACGTCGCGGCGGCCTTCGTCCTCCGCGTCGCCGAGGTCCGCGAGGTCGCGGCCACGGTCCGCGCCAAGATCGGCCGCTAGCCCGTCCAGTTATGGCGCCATAGCCCTCGAATGCGGGCCTAAATTTCCGACCTGTGGCGCCATTAAGCGATCCCCTCCGCCACGACGAGCGCCGCCGTGTGCTCGGCGGGCTGTGGACAAGGGTGTGGACTCGTGGTGGATTGCGGTGGATTGGGTGTGGATTACCTGGGCACCGGTTGTGGACAACCGCTGTGAACAAGCTGCTCGCACACTCTCGAGCAGCGACAACGCGGCCTCCAGGTGTCCACAGGGTGTGCGCACAGGGGGTGTGGACAAGTGGGGTGACGATCGGCCGCCCTACTCCGAAAATTTGCTTTTGCCCGGATTTCCCGCCTAACGTATGGCTGGGGCGTCCGATCGGGTGGCGCTCTGTGTCGAATCGTCCGACCCGAATCGTTAGCTTCCGACGTGACACGGCCCGGTAGGGTCGTCATGGGTGGGGACCTGCGTCACGAAGCGCTGACGCGATGTCGCCCATCCGAGCGCGAGCGACGTTTCTGAGCTATCTTCGCCCAGACGCCGGCATCGCCGGACGCAACCGGAGGAGGTTGGGTGACCACCCACGTCGGCGGGGGGCAGGAGGCCACGCCCGGGGCAACCCAGGGCGCTCCCGGCCTGATGACCACCCCTACCGGCGAGGACCCCCAACTGCTCGCCGGGCGCTACCGGTTGGACGAGCAGATCAACACGGACGCCGCCGGTCGCCAGATCTGGCGCGGCGTCGACGTCGTGCTCCGCCGGCAGGTCGCGCTGGTCGTCCGCACGCCGGGCGGCGACGCCGCGGCCGGCATGCTCACCGCCGCGGTCGCCGTGAGCCGCGTGGTCCACCCGCACCTGGCGGGCGTCTATGACGCCGTCGACGAGGGCGACCGTGCCTATGTCGTGCGCGAGTGGGTGCCGGGCGTCGCGCTGCGCGACATCGTCGCCGACTCCATCCTCGGCCCCGAGCACGCCGCGATGGTCGCCCACGCGGTCGCCGAGGCCGTCGCGGCCCTGCACGCGGCCGGCATCGTCCACGGCAACATCCACCCGGGCACGGTGCTCGTCGCCGACGACGGCCGGGTGGTCCTCGCAGACACCCGCGCCGACGCCTCGGCCACGGCCGACCACGACGTGCGCTGCGTGGGCGCGATCCTCTACTTCTGCCTCACCGGTCACTGGCCCCTGCGCGAGGGCGCGGGCACGCTGCCCGACGCGGTGCGCGACAGCGCCGGCCGCCCGGTGCCGCTGCGCCAGGTGCGCGCCGGCGTTCCCCGCCAGCTCGACGTCACGGCCGCCGAGCTGCTCGACCCCGACCTCCCGGCCCCGCCGGCGGGCGCGCTCGCCGCGGACCTCGCCCGGCTGGTGAGCCAGGGCCCCGACAACTACGACGACGGCGGGCCGATCGGCTTCGACGCCGGCCCCGAGCCGCGCCGCCGCTCCGGCAGCAAGTTGCTGCTCGGTGTGACGGTGCTCGTGCTCATCGCGGCCGCGGGCGTGTTCGTCGGCAACCGGCTGTTCGGCTCGTCCGGTGAAACCGGCACCCAGACGACGGTGACGCCGACCACCGGTCCGGCCGCCGGCGAGCCCACGGGTCACCCGATCGAGCTGCGGTCGGACATGATCCGCGTCGTCGACCCCAAGGGCGACCGCACCGAGCTCCAGGGCGTTGAGCGCGCCATCGACGGTGACAAGTCCACCGGGTGGGAGACGCAGCACTACACGCGCGCCAACTTCGGCGGGCTCAAGCCCGGCATGGGCATCCTGATCCGGCTGCCGCAGTCCACGAAGGTCCGCGACATCGAGGTCATCCTCAACGCCGGTGGGGCCACCGCGGCGCTGCTCGCCGGCCCGTCCGACCCGGGCAACACCGCCGACGGCGACGCCATCATCGCCAAGTTCGACAGGCAGGGCTCGCCGTTCAAGTCCGTCGGTCAGATCCAGGAGGACATCGCCGGTTCGCGGGTGGTGTTCCCGGTCGACCAGGAGGCGCAGGTCCTGGTCGTCTGGATCGCCAAGATGCCGTCGGACGGCAGCGGCAAGTTCCAGGTGGCGATCAAGGAGATCACTGTCACGGGCGAGTGATCCTGGCCGCGCCCCGATAGGGTGCACTCCGTGACCGACCTCCGCACCGACGACGCGCTCATGCGCGCGCACGTGTCCGGGGACCGGTCGGCCTTCGAGGAGCTGGTCCGCCGCCACCGCGACCGCCTGTGGGCGGTGGCCATGCGCACCCTCGCCGACCGCGAGGAGGCCGCCGACGCCGTCCAGGACGCCCTCCTCGCGGCGTACCGGGGTGCCGAGCGGTTCCGGGGCGACTCCGCCGTCACCACCTGGCTGCACCGCATCGTGGTCAACTCCTGCCTCGACCGGCTGCGTCGCCGGCAGGTCCGGCCCACCGTGCCGCTGCCCGAGCCGGACTCGCCCGCCCTCGTCGGGCGGGCCACCACCATGCCGGACGTGGCGACCGAGATCACCGTGCGCGAGGCGCTGCGCGGGCTCCCCGAGGAGCAACGGATGGTCCTGGTCCTGGTCGACATGGAGGGCTTCCCGGTCGCGGACGTGGCCGCGATGCTCGGCATCGCCGAGGGCACCGTGAAGAGCCGCTGCGCGCGGGGCCGGGCCCGGCTCGCCGTGGCGCTGGGGCATCTGCGCCTCGACACCCGCGCCGGCAGCGGCGCCCCGCCGCCCGCGCCACGCGGGTCCGGCCGGGTGGGGAACCGGGGAGCCACCGCGGCCGTCGGATCAGAACAGGGTAACGACGACGCGGAGGGGGTGACCCATGACCTTTGACGAGGACGACCTGGATCGTCTGGCCGACTACGCGGCCGGCCTGCTCGACCCGGCCGAGGCCGCGTCGGTTGCCGCCCGCGTTGCCACCGACCCGCACTGGGCCGCGGTGTACGGGCAGCTCGTCACGGCCGACGTTGTCGTCGCCACCCAGCTGCGCGACGCGCCCGGCGAGGACGTCATGCCAGCCGACATCGTGGCGCGACTCGACGCGGCGTTCGCGGGCGAGGCCGCCGCGGGCGACGCCGGCTCCGACGCGGCAGCGCGTACTCCCGTGATTTCGTTGGCCGAGGCACGACGGCGCCGGCAGCGGCGCGCGGGCCTCGTGGCGGTCGGGGCTGTCGCCGCCGCGGTCGTGGCCGTCGTCGGTGGGAGTGTCGTCAACGGCGGCCTGCCTGTCCGCGAGTTCGGCTCGGCGGCGGACGCGCCGGCGATGGGGACAGGGGCAGGTGCGGACAACGGCGCGCCGGAGGCCGCGAACAGCGACAAGTCGGTTAGCGACGGCCCGGGCGCGACCGCGCCCGCCTCGGCCCAGGCGCTCAGCGCCGGCCAGCTGGCCACGGTGCCGATCACTGATAGCGACACGGACTACACGTGGACGTCGCTGCCGCTCGCCGCGGCGGGCGTCACCCTGACCGACGGCAACTCGAGCACGGCGAAGTCGACCGCCCGGGCCCGGGTGCCGCGCGCGTTGAGAGACCTCGCCAGGCCGGAGACGTTGCGCGCGTGCCTGGAGGCGGTGGGCGTCGCCACGGGCGGCACGCCGACCCGGGCGGAGTTCGCGTCGTACGACGGGACGCCGGCCCTGGTGGTGGTCATCACACGGCCCGCCGGAAAGACCGTCGCCGCGGTCGGCGGGGACTGCGGACCGGGCAGCCCTGACCTGCGGGCACGCCGCGACCTGCCCTGACCTGGCGGTGACACGGCGGCGCGCCGGGGGCGTGATGCGCGCCGCGTCGGGGAATCTGCGGTCCGTACCATGGCGTTGCGCCGAGTGCCGAACGGTGTCTAATCGACGGCGCGTGTGGCAACGTGATGCCCACGGCGAAATGGAGGAGCAGCGGTGGATGACGTCCGCAATCTGATCATCGTGGGGTCCGGCCCGGCCGGTTACACCGCTGCGGTCTACGCCGCGCGCGCCAACCTCAAGCCGCTGGTCATCGAGGGCGTGCAGTCCGGTGGCGCGCTGATGACGACCACCGAGGTCGAGAACTTCCCGGGCTTCCCCGACGCCGTCATGGGTCCCGACCTGATGGACAACATGCGCAAGCAGGCCGAGCG
Source organism: Luedemannella flava (assembly GCF_039528515.1). Lineage (NCBI taxonomy): Bacteria > Bacillati > Actinomycetota > Actinomycetes > Micromonosporales > Micromonosporaceae > Luedemannella > Luedemannella flava. The sequence continues at coordinate 18,318 of NZ_BAAALT010000023.1, read as the reverse complement.
TTTCGGCGCCGAGCTGCTCACCGACGACGCCACACGGGTCGAGCTGGCCGGCGACGTCAAGACGGTCTGGGTCGGCGAGACGGCGTACCGGGCCCGCGCGGTGATCCTCGCGACCGGCTCGGCGTGGCGGCCGCTGGGCGTGCCCGGCGAGCAGGAGCTCCTCGGCCACGGCGTGTCCTCGTGCGCGACCTGCGACGGCTTCTTCTTCCGCAACCAGCACATCGCGGTGGTGGGCGGCGGCGACTCGGCGATGGAGGAGGCGACGTTCCTCACCCGGTTCGCGGAGACTGTGACGATCATCCACCGGCGCGACGAGTTCCGGGCCAGCAAGATCATGGCTGAGCGCGCGCTCGCCAATCCGAAGATCAAGGTCGCCTGGAACAGCCTCATCGAGGAGATCCTCGGCGAGGACGGCGCGGTGGCCGGCGTGCGGCTGCGCGACGCTGTCACCGGCGAGACCCGCACCCTCGACGTGACCGGTGTCTTCGTGGCGATCGGCCACGACCCGCGCAGCGAGCTGTTCCGGGGCCAGGTCGACCTGGACGAATCCGGATATGTCGTGGTTGATGCCCCCAGCACGCGGACGAGCCTGACCGGTGTCTTTGCGGCCGGCGACCTCGTCGACCACACCTACCGCCAGGCCATCACCGCCGCCGGCACCGGTTGCGCGGCCGCACTCGACGCGGAGCGCTACATCGCGGCTGCAGGCTGAGCAGTGGTTTCCGCGAAGGCGGAAGCCGCTTCATCAGCACAGCCTCCATCGCCGACTGAACTTTTGTGGAACTGGACTTCAGACAGAGGGGAAACGATATGGGCTCCGCCACGAAGGCTGTCACCGACGCCACGTTCATCTCGGACGTGCTGCAGTCGGACAAGCCCGTCCTGGTCGACTTCTGGGCCGAGTGGTGCGCGCCGTGCCGCAAGGTCGCTCCGGTTCTCGCCGAGATCGCCGCGGAGATGGGCGACAAGGTCGAGATCGTGAACCTCAACATCGACGAGAACCCCGAGACCGCCATGGCCTACCGTGTCATGTCGGTGCCGACCCTCACGATCTTCAAGGGCGGCCAGCCGGTCCAGTCTGTCACCGGTGCCCGCCCCAAGGGCGACCTCGTCCGGCTCATCGAATCCGCGATCTGATCGCGCGAGACCTACCCAGAGCGCCCCACGCCCCGCGTGGGGCGCTCTGCTTTTTTCTGAGTACGCATCATCCGCGCGGCCTACCGTCGCGGTACGCTCCGGGGCATTTGGTGCTCACGACACCTCATGGGCCGGCTTTGGGCGGATAGCCCTGCCAAGGGAGAGAGTCCTATGCGAGTGATCCGGCGCGCCGACCGGGGGGCGGCTGTCGTGGAGATCCAGGCGATCCTGGCTGGGCAGGGGCTCCTCCCGCCCGCCGTCGCTGGGGCGGCCTTCGAGGACGCCGTGTTCGACGAGGCCGTCGAGCGGGCGGTGCGGGCGTTCCAGCAGAGCCGGGGCCTGACCGCCGACGGTGAGGTGAACGAGGAGACCTGGCGGGCGCTCGACGCGGCGCGGTGGCAGCTCGGCTCCCGCGTCCTGTCGTACTCGCGCCCCGAGCCGATGTTCGGCGACGACGTCCGACAACTGCAGGAGCGACTCCTGGAGCTCGGGTACGACCTGGGTCGCGCAGACGGGATCTTCGGCCCTGGCACATCCGCGGCGCTCGCCCGGTTCCAGCGCGAGGTCGGCCTGGTGCCCGACGGCGCCTGCGGGCCGCAGACCATGAACGCACTACGCCGGCTGGGCCGCAAGGTGACCGGCGGCCGCCCGATGCTGCTGCGGGAGACGGAGCGCTTCCGGGCTGCCGGGCCGGCGCTCGTCGACAAGCGGATCGTTATCGACCCCGGGCACGGCGGCGGCGACGCCGGCGTAGCGGTCGTCGACGGTGCGCTCCGCTGGACCGAGGCCGACATCGCCTACGACATCGCGGCCCGGCTGGAGGGCCGGCTCGCCGCAGCCGGCATGCGGGTGCACCTCACCCGCGGCCCGAGCCCGCGCGAACCGTTCCCGGACCTCGACCGCGCGGCCCTCGCCAACGAGCTCGGCGCCGACCTGCTCATCTCGCTGCACCTGGACGGCCACCCGAACGCGACGGCCAGCGGGGTGGCGGCCTACTACTACGGCCACTACGGCGACGGCGGCGTCTCCTCCACATTGGGCGAGCGCTTCGCCGGGCTGGTGCAACGTGAGATCGTCAGCCGGACCGGGCTGCGGGACTGCCACATCCACGCCAAGTCCTGGGACCTGCTCCGCGTCACCCGCATGCCGGCGGTGCGCGTGGAGCCCGGCTACCTCACGTCGCCGGCCGACCGCGAGCGCCTGGTCGACCCGCTGTTCCGCGACCGTGTCGTCGAGGCGATCGTGGCGGCCGTCCAGCGCATGTACATCCCGATCGAGGCGGACGTGCCGACCGGGTCGATCGACGTGAGCGACCTGCGGGCACGGGTCGGTCAGGCGATCGCCTAGGCCCGCTACTCCTTGGGGCTCCCCGCGAGCATCGAGCTCGTGGCCGGACGGAGGATCGCGTCCGGGTTCATGGAGTTGAGCAGCTTCTCCAGCGCGTACTCCACGTCGGACTTCCAGGACAGCGCCGTGCGGAGCTCGAGCCGAACCCGCGGGAAACGCGGGTGCGGTCGCACCGTCTTGAAGCCGACGGCGGTGAAGAAGTCGACCGGCGCGAGGCAGCCCGACATCTCATCCATCTCGTCGCCGTACTTCGCGTCGCCGAACGCCTCGATCGCCTTGATGCCGCGCTTGGTGATGTCGCGCGCCACGCCCTGGATGAGCATGCGACCCAGCCCGCCCCCGCCGAACGGCGGCACCACGTGCGCCGTCATCAGCAGCACGGCGTCCTGCGAGATCGGGCTCGTCGGGAACGCCATCGACCGCGGCACGTACGCCGGCGGCGCGTAGAGGGCGAAGCCGGCCGGCATGCCGTCGGCGTAGATGAGCTTGCCGCAGGAGCCCCACTCGAGCAGGGTCTGCGAGACCCACGCTTCCTTCTCCAGGCCCGGGTCGCCGGTCGCGCACGCCCGCTCGGCCGCGACGGGGTCGAGCTCCCAGTAGACACATTGGCGGCACCGGCGAGGCAGATCCTCGAGCGTGTCCAGAGTGAGGTTAACGAGCCTACGCGACATCAACACACCTCTCGCCGAACACAGCCAGAGCGCATGCGCCGCCTCCTCACCAACCCCTGCGATCGTACGCTCAACCGCCGTCGTACGGGAGCGGTCAGACCCCTTCTTCCCAGCCTTCGTCATCATCGAGCGGGACACCGAAAGAGCTTCGCGATCCGGCGCTCGCATCCTGGGCTTCGTTGGCGCTCGCGCCGGCGGCGAAGCGGCCGTCACTTCCGCCCGGCACCCCGCCGTTGGCCGATGCCGCGCCATTGGCCGATGCCCCGCCGGTGCCGCGCGCCTCGCCGGCGGCCGGCGTGGCATGCCGGTCAGCCGAGCCGCCGGGGTCCGCCGCATCCCTCGCGCCACTCTCCGCGCCTGCGCCGCTCTGTTCGGCACCTAGGGTCGCTGGCGCCTTCCAGTCGATGCGGGGCGGCTCTGCGAGCGGGCGACCGCCGAACTCGGCGAGCCAGGCGGCCACGAGGGCGCAGTTCTCCCGCCACTGCTCCTCCGGGATCGGCGGCAGGATGTCGTCCCACAGCGATAGGAACGTGCCCCGCAACTGCAGCCGCCCATACGGCCGGGCCAGGAACCAGAGGTGCAGGTGCGCCGAGCCGTCACCCCATCGGTTCACGTGGACCCGGGCGACGCCGTCGAGCGAGCGCATCGCACGCTCGAGCCGGACCGTCATGACGCCGAGCTCCGCCGCGAACAGGTTCGGCAGATCGCCGAGGTCCAGGTGTGAACGCGACTCGAGGATCAGCACCATCGGCAGACCGGTGGGGCGCTCCAGCGCGCGCACGCGCCAACGGTCGCTCACCCAGATGTACGCGTCCTCGGGGGCCGCACACGCCAGACAGGTCGCTGGGTCCTCGCCCAGCCGGGGCGGTTCGGTCTCGACCGGGGGGTCGAGCTTCCGCAGTCTCAGGTCACCCTCGAAGGGGAACGTCGGCCATTTCGTGAACTCGGGCAGGGCATCGGAGAGGTCGGCCACGGGCCCGACACTAGCGGAGCCGAGCTGCCTCGGATAGCCGTCGTCCACAGGGGTGATGCACCGCTGACACGTACTTTTGCCCGTTGGGGCCACGGCCTGTGGACAGAGCTTGTGGAGAACTCCGTGCCGCTGTTTCACGTGAAACATCGGTATCGGTTGGGCCAGGCCACCGGCGCCTTTGGCAACTGGATGCTGCTGCTGCCAAACGCGGCCGCCTGCCCTGCCGGTGGCATGCAGTCATGGCCCGGCCCGGCATGGTCGCGTGCCCGGCACAGGGCTGGCCATGATGACACGTCCATGGCCGGACGACGTCAGTGGCGACGTACGGACGGCGACGGCCATGGCAGCGGAGTCAACCCGCTTCCAGTCGCGCTTCTGTCGACCCTTCGTGTCGCGGCTTGATGCAGCTAGTCATCCCATGCCGCGTCATCGGGCACGCTTCGCTTCCCTGACGTCATTGCGCCTGGGCGCTTCCACGGTCCACGGGGCGAGAACGACCGCGAGGCAAACGCGTCGGCCGGGGTAGCGTCCCGCCGTGGGTTTCCGAGCACACGCGGGGCGCGTCCGTAACACTCGCCTGCCGTTCGCATGCCGCGTATCGGCGTTGCGCTCGTGCGTCCAGTTGTGCCAGCCGTTCGGCTTCCACGGGACGCTCCGCTTCCTCGCCGCGGCCGTAGGCCCGTTCCGGGACGAGGCGGCCCTCCTAGCCGCGTTGAACGTCCTCGAGGCGAGCCGCGAAGCGTGGAAGGTCGACGTGCTCCGGTACGCCGCTCGACGGGCGACCGCGAAGCGTCTGGGCCACCGCGTCCCTCGGGCAGACGATCCGAACCCGACCCCCAGCCGCAGCGGCTGGTACCCCGACGGACGCGCGGCTGCACTCGACGCCCTTAAGCGTTGGCTCGACGTCCGCGCCCCGGACGGGTCGCCAGCCGCGAATCCGACGACCGACGAGGTCCACTCGCTGCTGAGGGTCTGCATCACCTCGGGTGGCCCGCTGTCGACTGGCCACAGCCGGCGGGTCCGGGACCTCATCCATTACCTCGAGCGGGAGCCTCCTGGACTCGCCAACTCGGCAGACCTGCTGACCGCGCTCCGCCTCGTCGCGTTGGCGGACGACGTCTCCTGACGCGTTGGTTTCACGTGAAACATCGGCCCGCCAGCCGCCGCACGTACGCCACCGTCCGCCGGCGCGGGCCCACGGTGTTCGGGGTTCGGGTGTCCACTCGCTAAACGCGCCGAGTCCGAGGAGCGGCTTGGAATTCGCCGACTCTCAGCGCCACGCCGTCTACCACCACGTAAGGCGGACCGCCGCGCCAGCACCTGGGCAACGGCATGCCGGCCACCCCGGGCCTAGGCCTCCGAGTTCGGCCCGCGCCCAACCCAAGCGACTGCAGGGGTCGCCCCTTGCGGCGGGGTCATAGCGCCGCCGGCCAATCGACCATCAACGCACCCCAGTCCTGAGAATCCACGCCTACCCCGGACCCACGGCCTCACGACGAGCCGCGTAGCGTCCGCTCGCGCCGCCCTCGGTCCTCCGCCATGGGGCTCGGTGCCGCGCCGACGGGCCCGCTCGGGCGCACGGATCAGCAGGGGAGCGCTTTTGCGTCCGCCAAAACGACTACAGGGAATGCCTGTCGCCATACATGACTGCGGGCCGGACACCGACTGGTGTCCGGCCCGCGTCAGCTCAGTGACCCCTGGGGTGCCGGCGTCAGGTGGTGCCCTGCTCGCCCTTGAGCCCGATGATGCCCACTATGCGCTCGAGGTCGTCCACCGTGGCGAACTCGATGCTGATGCGGCCCTTCCGGCGGCCGATGTCGACGGTGACCCGCGTGTCGAACCGGTCGGAGAGCCGCTCCGCCAGATCGTTCAGGCCGGGGGCGTGCGGCTTGGCGCGACGCGGCGCGGGCGCCTTCTTGGCCGACGAGCCGTCCCCGACCGCGACGGCCACGGCTTCTTCCGTCGCCCGTACGGAGAGCCCTTCGGCGACGATGCGGGTCGCCAGGGCGTCCTGCTGTTCGGCGTCCTCGAGGCTCAGCAGCGCTCGGGCGTGCCCAGCCGACAGCACGCCGGCGGCGACACGGTTCTGCACCCGGGCAGGGAGGTTCAGTAGGCGGATGGTGTTCGAGATCTGGGGCCGACTGCGCCCGATGCGGCGCGCCAACTCTTCGTGGGTCGCCCCGAACTCCTGCAGCAGCTGCTGATAGGCGGCCGCCTCTTCGAGCGGGTTCAGGTTGGCCCGGTGGATGTTCTCGAGCAGCGCGTCGCGCAGCATCGCGTCGTCGCGGGTGTCGCGGATGATGGCCGGAATCTGGTCGCGGCCGATGGCCTGCGCCGCGCGCAGACGCCGCTCACCCATCACCAGTTCGTACGCGCCGGGGGCGGTCTCCCGCACGACGATCGGCTGCAGGAAGCCGACCTCCGCAATGGAGACCTTCAGCTCCTCCAGCGCCTCCTCGTCGAAGACGGCGCGCGGCTGCTTCGGGTTCGGCGTGATGGACTCGACCGGCAGCTCGGCGAACCGCGCCCCGGGTACCGGCGCGAGCGCCGGCTGCTCCGGCTCGGCCACCGCGACCGCGGCTCGGACCCGCTCGGAAGCGGCCTCCGGCGCGACCGCGACCGGGGCCGCAGCCACCGGCGGTGGTGCGGCGGCCGGCGCCGGCGGCGGCGTTGCGGGACCGGTGGGAATCAGGGCACCGAGCCCACGACCGAGGCCACCCTTGGGCTTCTCGCTCATGCCGTCGCCTCCGCTTCGCTCCGGCGCCGCCATGAGTCAACACCGAGCCGATGATTCGCTCGCTGACGCTCGCTCATGCCGGGGCTCCCATTGCCGCGCCGCGGGCGGCGATCTCGAGAGCCGCCTCGAAGTAACTCGTGGCTCCACGGGAGCCCGGGTCGTACGTCATCACAGACTGACCGTAGCTGGGCGCCTCGGAGACGCGCACATTGCGGGGGATGACCGCCTGGAGCGCCTTGTCGCCGAAGTGCGCGCGTACATCCTGCTCCACGGCGTCGGCGAGGCGGGTCCGCCGGTCGTACATGGTGAGGAGGACGGTGGTGACGTCGAGGCGCGGGTTCAGGTGTGCCTTGACGAGCGCGATGTTGCTCGTCAGCTGCTGCACGCCTTCCAGCGCGTAGTACTCGCACTGGATAGGGATCATGACCTCCGCGGCGGCCACCATCGCGTTGACGGTCAGCAGCCCCAGGGACGGGGGGCAGTCGATGAAGACGTAGTCGTACTCGCCCTTGTGGTTCGCCAGCGCGCGGGCGAGCCGGGACTCGCGGGCGACGACGGAGACCAGCTCGATCTCGGCGCCGGCAAGGTCGATCGTGGCCGGCACGCACCACAGGTTCGGGATGCCCTGCACCGGCTGGACGATGTCGTCGATCGGCGTGTTGTCGATCAGGCAGTCGTAGACGTCGGGGATGCCGGCGTGGTGGGGAACGTCGAGGCCCGTGCTCGCGTTGCCCTGCGGGTCGAGGTCGATGACGAGAACCCGGTTGCCGTGCAGAGCGAGCGCCACCGCGATGTTCACGACACTCGTGGTCTTGCCGACGCCGCCCTTCTGGTTCGCCACGCCAATGACCCGGGTGTGCGGCGGCCGGGGCATGGTGATCTCGCCGGACGGGTTGAGGATCTGCACAGCCCGTCGGGCCTCCTGTGCCAGCGGTGGATCGTCGTTGCCGCCGCCCTCCGCGTAGTGCCCCGCCGGAGCCTCTCCGGCTACAGCCGGTGCGGGCGGGCTCTGGGAAGCCTGCGGCGACGCTGCCGAGGGCGTGTAGACCGGCATCACCTCGGTCGGCTCGGCCGCCGGATGGGGCCGGACAACCGGGTAGTCGCCGGAGACCTCGATGGCGACCACCGAGTTCGCGCTGAATCGGGGCTGCGGCACGGCGCCCGGTGAGTCGTATGTTTCACGTGAAACATCGTCCGGGTAGGGGGCGCCGTAGCTCGGCTGTCGAAACTCAGGGGAGCTGTACGATCCGTTGTCCTGCACCGTGTCATCCTCGTCCGCGTCGGATGGTTGTGCATCGCCAAGGTCGGGTCGCATGGTGGGGCTAGCGGGACCGGAGTGATCTGAGGCACTCGTAGAGTCTGCCGCGACAGGCCGGTCCGTAGTGACGATGCTTGGCCAGCCTACGGCCGAGACGCGAGCAAGGCTACGGCTGGTGTCGTCATCCACAGGATCGGGCCACGCATCCGACTGTCGATAAATGACAAACCCGGGCAGTACGCCCATGGCACAGCCGAGCCGCGTCTTCGGCTCCGCCGGCCAACCGAGCCCTCCCGCCCCGCCGGTCCTATGCCGGACGAGAGTCGGGGCGGTATTCCTACCGGGCAAGGGCGTGGCCAGGGGCAGCCGCGACAGAGCCCTGGGACCGGACGGGAACACCACGGTCGAGCCGCCCGCCTGGACGCGCTCCGCCGGCGCGGTCGGCTCCTTCGCCATGGACGACTCAACAACCCCCGCCGGACCGTCAGGCACATCCGGTCCAGCTGACCTGAGTTCAACGGGGGTGGCAGGGGCGGCCGGCGCGACCGACCCGGGTTCGACAGATGCGGAGGGCACGTGCAGGCCCGCGGACCGGCCGAGTTCGACAGACGCGGTGAGGGCGAGCGGGCCGGTCGGCGCGCCGGGATCCTGCCGCACGCCAGACTCGACGCGCCCTGCGGCCTGACGTTCGGCGAGCGCCGTGGAGGGTTCGCGCTCCGCCACGGCCGGCCGCTTGGCCGCGTTGCGCCGGCCGGACTTCTTGCGCTTGCCCACGATCGTCTCCCGCCATCACGCGACATCCGCCCGTGAACGAGAACGACCGACCCTGGCCGGAGGCGGCGGGCCCTATCCCGGCGATCGGACAGACAACACGGGACAGCGCCTAGCGACGCCGGGGCCGGGACCGAGCACCGGCTGGCTTGTCCGCGCGGACGCGCTTCGGGACCGGCCCACCGACCACCCGCTCGCGGACGATCTCAATGACGGTGGTCGCCTCGGCGAGCGTGCCTTCGCCGCACTGGCGCAGGGTCGGCCGCCCGCCGCCGAGGCGCTCGACCGCGGGCGCGTGCGTGGCGATCTCATCGGCCGCCGAGGCGCCCTTGAGCGCGAGCATCCGCCCGCCGGGGACGGCCAACGGCAGGCACCAGCCGGCCAGCCGGTCGAGGGGCGCGACGGCCCGCGAGGTGACGACGTCAACGGGGAGCCCGGCCGGCATCGCCCGTCCGGCGCACTCCTCGGCCCGGGCCCGCACCACGCTTGTCGTGGCGAGTTCGAGCTTCTCGACCACCTCGGTGAGGAAGGCCGTCCGACGCGCGAGCGGTTCGAGAAGTATGACTGTTAGATCCGGACGCGCGATGGAAAGCGGGATTCCGGGCAGGCCCGCCCCCGAACCCACGTCGACCACCGAGGCGCCGGTCGGGATCAGCTCGCCGACGACCGCGCAGTTGAGCAGGTGTCGCTCCCAGACGCGGGGCGCCTCGCGCGGGCCGATGAGTCCGCGCACCACGCCGTCGGTCATCAGCAGTTCGGCGTAGCGCTCGGCCAATGGCAACCGGTCGCCGAACACCGCGACGGCCGCCGCACGCAACTCCGCCGGCGGCGCGGGGTCGACCGGCGCGGCATCACCCGACGCGTCGGTCCCGCCGGAGGACCCGGAAGCGGAAGCCGGAACCGAGGACAAGGACGGAACCGAGGCGGAGGAACGTGGCATGCGCTCTATTCAGCCACACCGCCCCGCAACGGCAGTGGCCGCCCACGGAATCCGTGGGCGGCCACTGCCGAGACGATGAATTAGTTGGTGCGGCGCACCACGATCCGGCGCGAGGGCTCGACGCCCTCGGACTCGCTCTCCACGCCGGCCATCGCATTGATCACGTCGTGCACGCACTTGCGCTCGAACGCGGACATGGGCTCCAGGCGCACCGGGTCACCGTGCTCCTTCACCCGCTCGGCGGCGTTCTTGGCGACGGCCGTCAGCTCCTTGCGCCGGGTCGCCCGGAAGCCGCCGACGTCGAGCAGCAGTCGCGACGGGCTGCCGGTCTGCCGGTAGATCGCGAGCCGGCTCAGCTCCTGCAGCGCCTCCAGCGTCGAGCCGCGCGAGCCGACCAGGCTCTGCAGGCCGCTGCCGACGACCTCGACGAGCGGACGGCCGCTCTGCACCATCTCGTCGATGTCGCCGTCATAGTCGAGGATGTCGAGCAGGCCCTCGATGTAGTCGGCCGCGATCTCGCTCTCCCGGAAGAGGTCGTTCTCGGAGGGAGCGCGGTCCTCCTCCTCGTCGCCCTCTTCGTCCTCGTCCGACTCCTCGTCATCCTCGTCAGACTCCGAGCCGAGCGCGACCTCGTCGAGCTCCTCGTCCAGTTCGGCGTCAACGACCTGGCCGGCACCCGCCTCGGCGTCGATGTCGTCAACGTTGTCGGCGGGCGATGCGTTCGTGGTGTCGCTCACGGGTCATTCTCTTTCGCAGGGTCGGGGCGCCGGCTGGGCTGGCACCGTCTCGACGACGACTTGGGGGACTGGCTGGCCTCGTTTCGCGCCGCGGTCCGGGTGGTGGGGGCGCCCGCACCTGACGGGCGCACCGGACCGGTCGCGTTACTTCTTGGCCGTGCCGCCCTTCTTGGGGTTGACCGGCTTGGCACCGGGCTTCGGGGCGAGCGCCTTGCTCTCAACGACGGGCTTGGCGTTGCTGGGTTCAGTGTCCGCCTTGGTCTTACCAAACAGGCCCGACTTCGTGGCCTTCGCCGCGCCGGACTTGCCGTCCGCCCCCGTCTTCGTCCGCTTCATCGGGGTCGAGCCCTCGGTCACCGGCGGCGGGTACTTCCGGAGAACCCACTGCTGCTGGCCCAGGGTGAACAGGTTGTTCGTCACCCAGTAGAGGATCACGCCGAGGGGGAAGGCCCAACCGGAGACGAGCAGACCCAGCGGGATGCCGTAGAGCATCAGCTTCTGGATCATGCGCTGCTGCGGGTCCGCGTTCCAGCCGGTCTTGAGGATCATCTGACGGCTGGACAGGTAGGTCGTCGCCATCATGATCAGAACACAGACAGCTGCAACGATCTTGGTGTTGAGGCTGGTCGATCCGAGGGATACGAGCAGCGCCTCGGGCGAGCTGAAACTGCCCGGCAGCGGGGCGCCGAACAGCTTCGCCGCCGTGGCGCTCTTGAACTGCTCCGTGGTCCAGCCGTAGAGCTCCGTATTCGGATTTGTCGGAGACAGCCGCTTAAGGACGTGGAACAGGCCGAGGAAGACGGGGATCTGCACGAACATCGGCAGGCAGCCCATCAGCGGGTTGGCCTTCTCCTTGCGGTACAGCTCCATCATTTCTTTCTGGAGCGTCTCGCGGTCACCCTTGTGCTTCTCCTGCAGCGCCTTCATCTGCGGCTGGAGCGCCTGCATGGCCCGCTGCGACCGGATCTGCTTGACGAACACGGGGAAGAGCAGCGCCCGCACCGTGATCACCAGGAAGACGATCGCGAGAACCCACTCCCAGGTGGTGGCAAGGAACTCCCTGCCCGGCAGGATCGCGTCCCACAGAACGTGCCAGCGCAGCAAGATCCACGAGATGGACCAGTAGATCCACTCCAACATCAGGTCACAGCTCCAGGTGGGTCAGGGGGCAGGCGGTCTCGGGTGCGCGCCGGCGGCACCGGGTCGTACCCACCGGGGTGGAACGGCTGGCAGCGCAGCAGCCGCCAGATCGCCAGCCGCAGGCCACGCAGTGGGCCGTGCGTGGCGATGGCCGTAAGGGCATACGCGCTGCACGACGGGTGGAAGCGACAGCGGGCCGGCAGCGCCGGGCTCACCCATCGACGGTACGCGACGATGGGAAGCGCCAGCATTCGGGCACCGAATGTGGTGGGCTGAGGCACGTCAGTCATGCGCCACCGCCCCTCGGTCGGGGCGACGCGGCCCACGCGGGCGGCGCGGCCGTTGCGCGGCGGCGAGCGCCGCGTCCAGATCGCCCTCAAGCTCAGCGTACGTACGGGAGCTGGCGCCCGGGAGCGCCCGGATCACGACGTCCACGCCCGCCGGCAGCGCGTCAAGGCGTACCCGCATGAGGTGGCGCAACCGACGGCGGACCTTGTTGCGGACGACGGCGTTGCCCACGGTTTTGGGCACGACAAAACCGGCACGGGCGACGAGGGTGTCGTCGCTCCGTGCCGGTGTTTCGGAACTTGTCGTCGGGGCCGCGAGGTGAACCACCACGGTCCCGGAGCCGGCACGTCGGCCGGCGCGGACCGCCGCGGCGAACTCGTCGCGCCGCCGCAGGCGTCGCGCGGCCGCCAGCACCCGGGATCCCCGAAGGACCTCAGGCCGAGAGGGTTGCGCGGCCCTTGGCCCGGCGCGCAGAGAGGATGGCGCGGCCGGCACGGGTGCGCATGCGCAGCCGGAAGCCGTGGGTCTTGGCGCGCCGGCGGTTGTTCGGCTGGTACGTGCGCTTGCTCACGTCACGTTCTCCGTCTCGATGCTCGCGGACCGGCGTCAACCGGCCGCGGGGAAGCTGTCTGTGCCGCACCAGAATATCGCGCGGCCAGGATGAACCCTGCCGCCGGGTAGGCCGGCAGCCGTTCCAGGGTACTGGCGGGGCTCCCGGCGGGCAAACCGGACAGCGGGCACGGACGCGGGTTGAGGGGATGTGGATAACCCTGTTAGCCTGCCCCGTTGCGGCATCGGCGGCGGCGCCGGAACAAGCCTCAGGGTGTGCAAAACCGGACCCGTACCTCAGTCGTTGCTCGCTTGAGGGCACCCGACGCGAACAGCGCCCGACGGTGACGCAACCGTCAACTTCCGGTTGATACACAGGCTGTGGACAACCTGTGGACAGTGCGTGGCAGCCAACGGGCGACAGGGGTGGGGCAGTGACCGAGCACAACGATCACGGCGAGCGGACGGACCTGCTCAGCGACCTCGCCGCCGTGTGGAGCGCGGCCACCGACACGCTCGCGGATGAGATCATCTCGCCGCAGCAGCGGGCGTTCCTGCGACTCACCCGGCTCCGCGCGATCGTCGACGACACTGTTCTGTTGTCGGTGCCCGACGCGTTCGTACGCGACAACATCGAGCTGAAGCTGCGCCCGGCGATCACCATGGCGCTCTCCCGGCACCTGGGCCGGGAGGTCCAGGTCGCGGTGACGGTCCGCCCGCCCGAGGAGGCGACCCGCGAGGCGCTCACCGCCCCGACGGTGGCGCTGTCCACGATCAGCCCCGGCGGCGACCTGGACTTCCTCAACGGGTACAACCAGCCGGTCGCCAGCGCCTCGGCGCACGTGCCGTCCCACGGGGCCGGGCTGCCGCCGCACGTGCCGGCGAGCCGCGAGCCCGAGCCGAGCTTCGAGGCGCTGCGCGCCGAGAGCGGCCCGGGCCGGCACAGCCTGGAGGACCGCCGGCCGGCGCCCACGGACGGGGGCAACCGGCTCAACCCGAAGTACACGTTCGAGACGTTCGTCATCGGCTCGTCCAACCGGTTCGCCCACGCGGCGGCGGTCGCGGTCGCCGAGTCGCCGGCCAAGGCGTACAACCCGCTGTTCATCTACGGCGACTCAGGTCTGGGCAAGACGCACCTGCTGCACGCGATCGGCCACTACGCGACGAGCCTGGGCAACGCCCGGTCGGTGCGGTACGTGTCGACCGAGGAGTTCACGAACGACTTCATCAACAGCGTGCGTGACGACAAGACGAGCGCGTTCCAGCGCCGCTACCGCGACGTCGACATCCTCCTGATCGACGACATCCAGTTCCTGGAGACCCGCGAGCGGACCCAGGAGGAGTTCTTCCACACCTTCAATACGCTGCACAACGCCAACAAGCAGATCGTCATGACGTCCGACCGCTCGCCGCGGCAGCTGGCGACGCTGGAGGACCGGCTGCGGACCCGGTTCGAGTGGGGTCTGCTGGCCGACATCCAGCCGCCGGACCTGGAGACGCGTATCGCGATCCTGCAGAAGAAGGCGGCGCAGGAGCGGTTGTTCGCGCCGGCCGAGGTGCTGGAGTTCATCGCGTCGCGGATCGCCAACTCGATCCGCGAACTGGAGGGCGCGCTGATCCGGGTGACGGCGTTCGCCAGCCTCAACCGCGCGCCGGTCGACCTCGGCCTCGCCGAGGAGGTGCTGCGCGACTTCATCCACGACGGCTCCGGCCCGGAGATCACCGCCGACCAGATCATGAGTGCGACCTCGGAGTACTTCGGGGTGAGCATGGAGGACCTGCGCGGGCACTCGCGCTCGCGGGTCCTGGTCAACGCCCGCCAGGTCGCCATGTACCTGTGCCGCGAGCTGACCGACCTGTCCCTGCCGCGCATCGGGCAGGCCTTCGGCGGCCGCGACCACACGACCGTCATGCACGCCGACCGGAAGATCCGCCAGCAGATGGCGGAGCGGCGCTCGCTCTACAACCAGATCGCCGAGCTCACCAACCGGATCAAGCAGACGCCATGACAGGTCCTTGCTATCCACAGGCTGTGGACAAGATCTGGGGACAAACGTGTGGAACATCGCTGCCCGTAACTACTCCAATTACGGAGCGTGAGTTTTCTTTGTCCACAACCCAGGGGATAACCATGTGGGCAACCGGTGGACAACCATGTGGACGAAGCCTGTGGATGTCGGAGGGCGGCCTTAGTGTGGATAACCTCCGGGGTTTTCCACCGGATAACGCACAGGCTACGCACAGGGCCAAAGACCGTCCGACCAGCGTGGACACCGGGTTTTCCCCAGTTTCCACACCACCGACTACGACGACGTCTTTTATCTCTAAGAGAAGAAAAAACAATCATCAGCGTGTGGGGATCTCCGGAGGCATCGCATGAAGTTCAACGTTGAGCGGGACGCGCTCGCCGACGCGGTCGCGTGGACGGCGAAGAGCCTGCCGTCGCGCCCCTCCGTGCCTGTACTCGCCGGAGTGCTGTTGCGGGTGGCGGACGGGCACCTGACCGTCTCCGGGTTCGACTACGAGGTCTCCAGCCAGGTGACCCGACCGGTGCACGCCGACTCCGACGGGGCCGCTCTCGTCTCGGGTCGACTGCTCGCCGAGATCACCAAGTCGCTGCCGAACAAGCCGGTTGACGTCGCCGCCGTGGGCAGCCATGTCGAGGTGGTCTGCGGCAGTGCCAGGTTCACGCTGCCGACGATGCCCGTGGAGGACTACCCCACGCTGCCGCAGATGCCCGAGAGCGCCGGCACGATCGAGGCCGCCGTGTTCGCCTCGGCCGTCGCGCAGGTCGCCGTGGCCGCCGGCCGTGACGAGACCATCCCGATGCTCACCGGCGTCCGGCTCGAGCTGGAGGGTCCGACCCTGACCATGCTCGCCACCGACCGCTACCGCGCGGCCGTCCGCGACCTCACCTGGCGGCCCGACGACGCCGACGTGAACACCCAGGCGCTCGTGCCCGCCAGGACGCTCGCCGACACCGCCAAGACGCTCGGCCCGCTCGGCGGCGAGGTGACCCTCGCGTTGTCGCGCGGCGGCGTGGGCGAGGGCCTCATCGGCTTCGCCGGCGGCGACCGGCGCACCACCAGCCGGCTGCTCGACCCCGACTTCCCGAAGATCCGTTCGCTCTTCCCCGACCAGTACGCGGCGACGGCCAAGCTCGGCGTGGCCGGGCTGACCGAGGTCGTCAAGCGCGTGTCCCTGGTCGCCGAGCGCACCGCCCCGGTGCGGATCAGCTTCGCCGAGGGCGAGGCCGTGGTCGAGGCGGGCACCAGCGAGGACGCGCGCGCCAGCGAGGCGCTCGAGTGCGACTACTCCGGCGAGGCCATGACGGTCGCGTTCAACCCGGGCTACCTGCTCGACGGGCTCGCCGTGCTCAGCACGGCCACGGCGCAGCTGGGCTTCACCACGGGCATGAAGCCCGTTGTCATGACCCCCGTCGGCGAGGACGGCGAGGTCGTTGCCGGCTACCGGTACCTGATCATGCCGATGCGGGTGGGCGGCTGAGCATGGTGGCCATGGGCCGCTAGAGTCGGCAGGCGTGCGCGGGCTGTGCCGGCCCGCCGCGTCGGCTCCCCCAAGGAGGGCGAGGAAATGCAGCTGGGAATGGTGGGTCTCGGCCGCATGGGCGGCAACATGGCCGACCGACTGCGTGCCGCCGGGCATCAGGTGGTCGGCTACGACCGCGACCCGGCCGTGTCCAACGTGGCGAGCCTCGCCGAACTGACCGCGAACCTCGAACCGCCCCGCGCTATCTGGATCATGGTGCCGGCCGGCGTCACCGACGCGACGATCGACGAACTGACCCCGCTGCTGGGCGAGGGCGACATCATCATCGACGGCGGCAACTCGCGGTTCTCCGACGACGCCCCGCGCGCGCAGCGTCTGGCCGGCCTTGGCATCGGGTACGTCGACGTCGGCGTCTCCGGCGGCATCTGGGGCAAGGAGAACGGGTACGCGCTCATGGTCGGCGGCGCCGACGAGCACGTGCAGCGCCTCATGCCGATCTTCGAGACGCTCAAGCCCGAGGGCGAGTTCGGCTTCGTGCACGCCGGCCCGGTCGGCGCCGGTCACTACGCCAAGATGGTCCACAACGGCATCGAGTACGGCCTGATGCACGCGTACGCCGAGGGCTACGAGCTGATGCTCAAGTCCGAGCAGGTCACCAACGTGCCTGAGGTGATCAAGTCGTGGCGCGAGGGCACGGTCATCCGGTCCTGGCTGCTCGACCTGCTCGACCGCGCGCTCGACCAGGATCCCGGCCTGGAGAAGCTCGCCGCGTACGCCGAGGACACCGGCGAGGGGCGGTGGACGGTCGAGGAGGCGATCAAGCACGCGGTGCCGATGAACGTCATCGCCGCGTCGCTGTTCGCCCGCTTCGCCTCCCGTGAGGACGAGGCGCCGTCGTTGAAGGCGATCGCCGCGTTGCGCCAGCAGTTCGGCGGCCACGCCGTCAAGACCGACTAGGCGGCGCGCCGTGTACGTCCGGCGGGTCGAACTCACCGACTTCCGGTCGTACCCCCAGGCTTTTATTGATCTTGAGTCGGGGCCGTCGGTGCTCATCGGGCCGAACGGGGTCGGCAAGACCAACCTCGTCGAGGCCCTCGGGTATGTGGCGACCCTGGCCAGTCACCGGGTGTCGACCGACGCGCCGCTGGTGCGGGTCGGCGCGACGCGGGCCATCGTCCGGTGCGCGATCGTGCACGAGGCCCGCGAGCTGCTCGTCGAGCTGGAGATCGTGCCGGGCCGGGCCAACCGGGCGCGGCTCGGCCGGTCCCCGGTCACCCGGCCGCGCGACATTCTCGGCGCGTTGCGGATGGTCATGTTCGCGCCGGAGGACCTGGCCCTGGTGCGTGGCGACCCGGCGGAGCGCCGGCGGTACCTCGACGACCTGCTCGTGGCGCGACAGCCCCGGTACGCCGGGGTGCGGGCCGACTACGAGCGGGTGCTCAAGCAGCGCAACGCCCTGCTGCGCACGGCCTACCTGACGCGGAAGGTGAACCGCCGGCGCGGCGGGGTCGACTCGACCGAGTCCGATCTCGCCACCCTCGACGTGTGGGACCACCACCTCGCCCGGCACGGCGCCGAACTGGCCGACGGGCGCCTCGCGCTGTGCGCGGCGCTCGGGCCGCACGTCGCCAAGGCGTACGCGGCGGTCAGCGCCGGCAAGGGCGAGGCGCGGCTGGCCTACGAGGCGCGGTCGTGGTTCCCGGAGTCGGGCGCGGTCGGCGGGCGCGACGAGATCGAGCAGGCGCTGCTGGGCGCGCTGCAGGCGGCGCGGGCCGCCGAGATCGAGCGCGGCGTGACACTGGTCGGGCCGCACCGCGACGACCTGGCGCTTACGCTCGGCGAGCTGCCCGTGAAGGGGTACGCGAGCCACGGCGAGTCCTGGTCGTACGCGCTGGGGATGCGGTTGGCCGCGTTCGAGCTGCTGCGCGCCGACCGGATCGAGCCCGTCCTGGTTCTTGACGACGTGTTCGCGGAGCTGGACGCTGGGCGCCGCGAGCGCCTCGCGGCCCTGGTCGCGAACGCCGACCAGGTGCTGGTGACGTGCGCCGTCCCCGAGGACGTGCCGCCGAGCCTGGCCGGGGCGCGGTACCTGGTCGGAGAGGGGCAGGTGAGCCGTGGCTGAGCAGGACGCCGGCGCGAACGGACGCGCGGTGGGCCGCGCCTCCGTCGGGCCGTCCGAGGGTGCCGGCGGCGGGTCGGGCGAGGCCGTGTCCGGGCCCGCGTTGGCGCGGGCCGCGCTGGAGGCCGCTCAGGCCCGGCG